>NZ_JBRILW010000019.1:0-100878 GCF_052977125.1 Shewanella sp. 30m-14
CCCTCGTGATTGGATAACTTCATATTGAACGTTCTTTTTTAGCGGAATAAGCCAGTGTCTTTCAGTACCACTTTGCTGCCATTTATGCAGAAGACCTAGCGAATAAAATCCTTTATCGAACATGGTGACACTATGATTAGGCGTGGTTTCTATCAATTGCTCCGCAAGTATCATTTCATTGACGTTATAGTCATCAAAAGCACTTCCTGTAATCAAGTGACTGCTTAATTCCATCTGACAAACCATTCTTACTTGCGGATATTGCGTATTTTTTTGACGTGAAAATGCTTCATTATTCTTTGGGCTATCTGGGGCTCGCCAAACCACACCATCAACCCCCAAGAGCGTTAGCCCATTCCAATGAGGCAAATGAGCGCTGGCTAGCCAAGACGAAGTCATTCGTTGAAATACGGCCTTCATTGCTGCCTGGCCAAGTGTTTTGCGGCGTTGAGTTAATGCACTTGGTGCGACAAATGCTTTCCCTGTTCTATCAACAATATCAAGTTGATTAACTAGGTCTTTCATGGACTTATCATTATAAATAGCCATACCGACGAGTAACCATACCATGGATTCCAAAGTTAATTTGCGTTTACGCATGGTCACAGTGGCAGTCAGAGAATAGGCTTCATCAATAAGCTCTAGAGGAAGTAAGTCAGCCAACGTTTCAATATTATTCGGCTTCCAATCATTGATGATATTAAGTGCTTGAGATACGTCCATAAAAAAATCCGAGTGTTTAAAAACACTCGGATTTTGCCATCTTATAAAGATCGGTCAACCGATCAATAAACTGCTAAATGATCGGCATTAGTACACTTGTACGCTTTTTTTATTTTTATCAACAACCTCCTAAACACCCCACCCGTTACATTCCATTAACGCACAATCAAACCAACTCATATGCCCAAGCCTATGCTAGCTATACTTTCTATAGCCAGTTTCAATTGCGCTGTTAATTTAACCGCCATAAAAACGCGCAACAATTAACTAATAATCAACAATAAAACGATTCTGGTCGGAGTTGTTAGCTTGCTCACATCTCCCTACTATGCACTGGTCTAATAAGTGGATCTTGCCGCTAATCATGAATTAGCCCCCAATAAGCAAGACCAAAATATAATAGAGATGATAATAATGAAGAATTTCAACAAGACTCTTATTGCTGTATCAGTAGCTCTAGTAAGCACGCAAACAATGGCTGCGGGCTTCCAAATTAACGCCCAATCGGCAACAGGTGTTGGCCGTGCATTCGCCGGTGACGCAGTGATAGCCGATAACGCATCAGTACTTTCACGTAACCCAGCAGCTATGGCATTGTTTGATGAGAAACAACTTTCAATGGGCTTAACTTATGCTGACGTACAAGTTGAAGTTCAAGATGTATTTGTTAACTCAAACCTAGGTGAACTCCATTACGGCAGCATAGATGATGGTGCCGAAGCGAAAATAATTCCGAACTTTTACTATGTTAGCCCAGTAAACGATAAATTCGCTTACGGTGTTGCTATGTTCAGTAACTTCGGTACAGGTACCGATACTACCGATTTGTCAAACAACATCGTTGCAGGTGCAATACCCGCTCCTATTGATCTGCTTGGTAAGACTGAAGTGACAACTATCAACTTCAATCTAAGCGCATCATACCGCATCAACGATAACTTGAGTGTGGGTGCAGGTCTTGATGTGATCTATGGCTCTGGCACGTTAACGCGTGGTGGTGCAATGCCAACACCTGAAGGACCACAACATTTAGAGCTCGTTGATGTAGATGCAGAAGGTATCGCTTTTGGTGGTATTGTCGGCGCTGTATATGAAATCAATGCAGACAACCGTTTTGGTATGAGCTACCGCTTCAGCCCAGAGTTCAGCGCCGACGGTACTGTGATATTCGCTGGCACGCACTACGAAGAGATCAACATTCCGCTTCCAGATATTTTCCAAGTTGCAGGTTTCCATCAGCTAACAGAAAAGTTTGCATTGCATTACACAGCGCAGATGACCACTTGGGGAGATTTCCACGAAATCACTGTTACCGATCCTTCTGAAGCTCAACTAAAAAAATATGCTTGGGATGACTCTTGGTTATTCAGTGTTGGTGGTACATATACTCTAACTGACACATGGACACTGCGTGCTGGTTACATGTTTGACCAAGGCGTAGTCGGTGAAGTCAGCTCAATCTCTATTCCAGATTCAGACCGTCAGTGGTACACAATGGGCGCGACTTACAACCTCTCTAAAAACACCAGTTTAGACTTTGGTATTGCATTTGTTCGCGGTGAAGAAACCAACCTTACAGAACAAAGCTCTGTATTAGGCTTAGTAGGTAACCTAAACCCAGCTCTAGGCGATGATTTAAGTACTGTACATGCGACAACTACATCAAACGCAACGTACTACTCTATCCAGTACAACTACAAGTTCTAAGCTAAACACTTAACAGTAAAACTGCTTGTGTTTTAAAAGCCGCATATTAATGCGGCTTTTTTATTGCCTTTAGTCTATCGCCCTGAGTTCTGATGAATCCCATATACTGATGAAAACTTATTCATTGTCTTAACCAGCTATTCCCTGCTAACTTAACAGTACTGGCAATCACTCTGAGTACTTTATGTCTAAGCACAACGCCCTACCCGCCCTTATTCTTGGTGGTTTACTCTGCTTTGGCCTGATAATGTCAGCGAGCACCGTTGGCGATAAACTGATTAAGATGAAAGCGATGGATCGAACGGTCACCGTAAAAGGCTTAGCCGAAAAAGAGGTGCGAGCAAACATTGCTATTTGGCCAATTCGATTCAGTGAGGTCGATAACAATCTCAATGACCTTTACCAGACAGTGCAGAGCAAAACGAACAAGGTCGTCGAATTCTTACAGCAGCAAGGCTTTAGTGACAGTGAAATAACCGTTGCGCTACCTGCAATTGAAGACAGACAAGCCCAAGGTTATGTCGATCCAAATGTTAAATACCGTTACGCCGCTAAAATATCTATTTCTTTATATACTGACAAAGTCGATTTACTGCTTAAAACCCGCACTAATATGTTGAGCCTAGTTAAAGACGGCATTGCCATTTCCGATCAAGACTACAATAGTAAAGCGCAGTTTTTGTTTACAGAGCTAAACAGAGTCAAACCAGAAATGATTCAATCTGCCACTCAAAATGCACGCCAAGTCGCAGAAAAATTTGCCAAGGACTCTAATTCCAAGCTAGGTAAAATTAAAAAAGCGACGCAAGGACAATTTAGTATTAACGACAGAGACAGCAATACTCCCTACATCAAAAAAATCCGTATCGTGTCAACATTGACCTACTACCTTAACGATTAAGTTAGCAAGCTGAAAAACATCCATCGCATTTTTCTAATGAATAGTTATTGCAGTTAGCCACCTCTTCCATTAGAATTATTGCATGGATTGATTTTGACGTATAATAATTATGAAAAAAACACTAGTGGGTTATCTCTTATTAGGCTCTATCCCCTTCATCAGCATCCCTGCAGCAGCTGAAAGTAAGCAGCTCGAGTCTATAACGGTGGCTGCAAAGAGCTATGCTAATTGGGTATCTCTTGACGCAATTGTGGAGCCAACTCAATCCGCGACCGTCTCAGCCCAAACTTCTGGTCGAATTATCAATCTTAACTATGATATTAATGATTTCGTACCTGAAGGCGCGGCTTTACTCGAGATCACCAATAAAGAGCAAGGTGCACAACTTGCTGCTGCCGAAGCTGATTACGCCAAAGCCAATGCACTTAACACCGAAGCTCAACTGCAGCTTGAACGCTATCAACAGCTATTCCCCAAAGGCGCCATTTCAAAAGGGGAAATGGATGAAGCAGAGGCCAATGCCAAATCAACCAAACAGGCGGTTAGCGCGGCTAAAGCACAAATAACTCAAGCAACAGAGTCGTTAAAATACACGATTGTTAGCGCACCTTTTTCAGGCGTTGTAACCCAAAGACATGTAGAGCAAGGTGAAACCGTCAGTCCTGGACAGCCACTCTACTCTGGCTACTCAGTCAACCAAATGCGCGCCGTCACCCAAGTTCCTCAACGTTATATCGAAGCACTAAAACAGCAGCCCGTGTTCAAGTTAACCTTAGATAACGGCCAACTGTTCGACGTAGATACCCCGACTCTGTTCAGTTTTGTTGACCCTCAAAGTCGCAGCTACAAAGTGCGTATACCACTGCCTCAAAACACTCAGGGCGCATTCCCAGGAAGCCTTATCAAAGCGCAGTTTATCAGTGGCAGTCGACATGCTATTTTTATTCCTCAATCGGCATTACTGACCATGAATGAGCTCAGTGCCGTTTATATTCAGCAAAATGACACCTGGGTACTCAATCAAGTGAGGTTGGGCCAGACCGATAACGCAATGGTTGAGATCCTTGCGGGCTTATCCGATGGCGATATTGTCGCAAAAGATGCCTATCAGGCACTACTAATGCTTAAGCAAAGTCATAAACCATAAAACCTAATCGAATCTAGCCGAAGAGCTTTAAGGAAGACCTGTCATGCAAACTCAAACTAAATTAGGTATTTCTGGACGCATTGCTAGCGCTTTTCAATCCAGTGCTATCACGCCATTATTAGCGCTGTTGGGCTTATTGTTTGGACTTTTTGCAGTCTTAGTCACGCCCAAAGAGGAAGAACCCCAAATCGATGTGACCTTTGCCGATGTGTTTGTGCCTTTCCCCGGCGCAACACCACGCGAAGTCGAGAGCCTGGTTACTTTGCCAATCGAACAGGTGATCTCAGAAATTAAAGGTATCGATACCCTCTATTCGTTTTCACAGCCCGACGGCGCACTGTTTATTGTGGTATTTGAAGTCGGAATTGAGCGTAATGACGCCATTGTGAAATTGTACAATCAACTCCACTCTAACCTCGACAAATTCCCCCTAAAGGCGGGTGTCGGCGAGCCACAAATTAAGCCTCGTGGAATTGATGATGTGCCCATTGTCAGCCTCACGCTATGGTCCAAACAGCCTCAAGTCTCTGCTGAGCAACTCACTCATATTGCCAACGGCTTAGAAACTGAAATTAAACGTATTGCAGGCACCAGAGAGATTAACTCGGTAGGCGAGCATCAGCTGACACTAAACGTCAGAATTGACCCGCTGAAGATGAACTATTACGGTGTCTCTTTTGATGAAATAAACCAAAGTCTCAGTAGCAACAACCACATTTCGATGCCAGCCTCTCTCGTACAAGGAAACCAAGAAATTAAGGTACAGGCAGGCCAATTCTTACAAAATATTGAAGATGTAAAACAGCTAGTCGTTGCGGTTAAACAAGATAGCGGCGGTCAAGCGGCTCCTGTTTATCTTGCCGATCTGGCGGATATCACCCTTAAATCAAACATTCCGCTAAAAAGTGCCTGGCATGGCGATAAGCAAGATATTTACCCCGCGGTGACCATCGCCATCGGTAAACAGCCAGGCAAAAATGCGGTCGATGTTGCCAACGCAATTTTAGATCGCGTCAATCAAGTTGAAAATGTCCTGATCCCTGATGGCGTAGAGATCAGCGTATCGCGCAATTATGGAGAAACCGCAGGCGACAAAGCCAATACCCTCATTTTAAAGCTACTTTTTGCTACAGCGGCTGTCGTCATCCTAGTGTTGATAACCATGGGCGTCAGAGAAGCGATGGTCGTCGGCATTGCCATTATCATCACACTAGCACTGACCTTGTTTGCTTCTTGGGCCTGGGGGTTTACCCTCAATCGCATATCGCTATTCGCGTTGATTTTCTCTATCGGGATTTTAGTCGATGACGCTATCGTGGTGGTTGAAAATATTCATCGGCATATGGCAATGGGTAAGCGTTCTTTTGCAGAGCTTATCCCTGTTGCCGTTGATGAGGTCGGAGGCCCCACCATCTTGGCCACATTTACCGTTATTGCAGCGCTACTGCCAATGGCCTTTGTATCTGGATTAATGGGGCCCTATATGAGCCCTATTCCCATCAATGCCAGTATGGGCATGCTGATCTCTCTTGCCGTCGCATTTATGATCACTCCTTGGCTCAGTAAAAAACTGCTTAAACACAAGCATACCGACCCCAATATGCCACAGCCAAGTGAAAACAGCGGTGCGATGTTTACCCTGTTTAACCGCCTTATTGGCCCATTTGTGCTAGGTAACAATGCCCGCAAAGCTCGTTTCGGCTTAGCCGCGGCCATATTTGTGCTTATCGGGGCGGCTATTGCGCTCCCCATTGGCAAACTCGTGGTGTTAAAAATGCTACCGTTTGACAATAAGTCAGAGTTTCAAGTCATGGTCGACCTGCCAGAAGGCACGCCCGTTGAACAAACCCAAAAAGCCTTGAAGGAACTCGGCCGCTACCTCAACCAAGTTGAAGAGGTGGCAAGCTATCAGCTCTATGCAGGTACAAGTGCCCCCATGAACTTTAACGGACTTGTGCGTCACTACTTCCTACGTCAAACCCAAGAGCTAGGTGATATCCAAGTGAATTTGGTCGATAAGAAACACCGCGACCGCGATAGCCACAGTATTGCCTTATCAGTGCGAGAGCCACTGCAAGCCATTGGCGCTAAATATAACGCCAATATTAAAGTGGTTGAAGTGCCACCAGGCCCACCAGTATGGTCGCCTATTCTTGCAGAAGTTTATGGTCCTAGTGAAGCGATACGTGAGCAAGCTGCAAACGAGCTGCTCGGCGTATTTAAACAGACCAAAGATGTGGTCGATATCGATATTTATCTGCCTGAATCCGCCGCTAAATGGCAAGTCATCATCGACAGAACAAAAGCGAGTTTACTCGGCGTACCTTACAGCCACATTGTTGATTTAGTTGCTACGGCTGTTGGTGGTAAAGATATTAGCTATTTGCATAAAGCGGATCAAAAACGCCCCGTCCCAATCAACATCCAGCTACAAGAAGGTACCAAAGTTGATTTAGACCAAGTCCTTAATTTAACGTTGCGCGGCCATAACAATCAAGCTATCGCGTTATCAGAACTGGTCCGCATCGACAAAGGTAATATTGATAGCCCCATTATCCATAAAAATATGATCCCAATGATCATGGTCGTCGCTGATATGGCGGGACCACTCGACAGCCCTTTGTACGGTATGTTTGATATGGTGGGCCAAATCAACGATGAGCAAGGTCTAGGCTTTGAGCAGCACTATGTAACCCAGCCAAATGGACTCGATAGCGTCGCGATTCTTTGGGATGGTGAGTGGAAGATCACCTACGAAACGTTCAGGGATATGGGGATTGCCTATGCCGTTGGAATGATCGCCATCTATTTCTTGGTGGTCGCCCAATTTAAATCATACATTGTACCATTAATTATTATGGCGCCTATTCCATTGACCATTATCGGTGTCATGCCTGGGCATGCATTACTTGGTGCACAATTTACTGCAACATCAATGATAGGCATGATTGCGCTGGCAGGAATTATTGTACGTAACTCGATATTACTGGTTGATTTCATTCACCAAGAAACCGCCGCTGGCGTGCCATTTCAGCAAGCCGTTATCCACTCTGGCGCGGTAAGAGCAAAACCTATCATGCTAACCGCATTAGCAGCCATGATAGGTGCACTGTTTATTATCGATGACCCCATATTCAATGGTCTTGCGATAAGCCTTATCTTTGGAATTTTAATCTCAACCTTATTAACACTGGTTGTGATCCCCGTGCTGTATTACGCGGTGATGAAAAAGCGATACTTAAAATAGTACTAAGATGTCATTCAACGTTAGATATTGGCGCTAACAATGCGCCAATGTCCTTATCAAAATCGATAACCGCTTAGCTGGTTCTAAAAAGGAGTTTCTATGTCTATTGAACGCGCCATTATGGCATTTGCAGGGTTTATGGTTTTAGTATCTTTAACCTTAACTGTTTGGATTAACAATAATTTTATCTGGCTCACGGTTTTTGTAGGAGCTAATTTATTTCAAAGCGCCTATACTGGATTTTGTCCGGCAGCGATGATATTGCGTAAGTTTGGCTTCAAATCAGAAGCAGAGTTAGCGACTGCCAATCAAGATTAAATAATGATAAATAAAGGTATATTGATGAGTAACGCTTTTAATTTGCAGCAAAAACAACCAAAAACAATGACATGGTTGCTAGGCCTAAGCTTACTGCTAATCATGTTTAGCACGTTGACCATGGCCGCAGACCAAGACCCTAAGGTCACTTGGCAAAAAATTGAAGCCGGCGCCTTAGTGGTGGACGTTCGTACCCCTGAAGAGTTTGCTCAAGGCCACCTACCAAACGCCATCAATATTCCTTATCAGCAAATCGATAGCGCATTTGCAAAACAACAGATCGCCAAAGATCGCTCAGTCGTTGTCTATTGCCGTAGCGGTAACCGCAGTGGCATCGCTAATAAAATGTTAGTGAGCGAAGGTTATACCAATGTCTATAATGGCGGCGGTTATCAAATGCTGATGAGTAAACAGCATTAGTTTCTAATAAATCGAAAATAACCGTTAAAGAGAGCCTTATGGCTCTCTTTTTAATGCTTAAGGATATTGTCAATTCAATCCCTAAAGATCTACCACAAATAAACTGATATAATTAGTTCATTCTAGTAAGTACGAACAAGACGGCTCCAACAAGACTATGACCCAAGCAAACAACCCACTTCACGGCATAAAGCTCGAAGATTTATTAACAGATCTTGTCGACCATTATGGTTGGGAAGAGTTAGGCAGCCGTATTGATATCCGCTGCTTTAATCATGATCCAAGCATTAAATCGAGTTTAAAGTTTTTGCGTAAAACGCAATGGGCAAGAGATAAAGTAGAATATCTTTATCTAAAAATGAATAACTTACCTTTGCCTCCACCTAGGGACTATGACGCTGTGATCTCTGTTACTAAACCAAAGAAGTCGCAAGAGCCACTGCCTGAAGCGAATGCCAAGATTTGGGGCAAGTAACCTGTGTAACATGCAGTACAATATATCGGTTTAGTGATTAAACCGATATATTTCAATTCATAGGCCAAGCTAAGCCAAAGTCATTTGAATTTATAGCCTTAAGCCTCTATCTCTTAAATACTCTAGCCATTCCATTCGAGTGCGCTGTGCTTATCATAAGCCGCTATCTAAATGGGGAACTCAAAGATTAAGCGCCAAACCTCTATCCCATCGCCCTTACGATAACTCAAGCCAAAGCGTTTAATATTAATCAGATCCCAACCTACCGGTTTAGAAAAAGCCAGAGTGGCACCAACTTCAAAACTATTCGCCACCAGCACGTCTTCTTCAAACGGGGTGGTAAACTTCAATTTATCAAAGTACCAATAGCCAGCAACAAAGAACCGCGGTTCAACCTCAACACCTTTGACTTGAAAGTAGTAGTTAGTGCCAATATCAATGCCTGACTGCACCGCAGAATATGACTCACTCGCGCCATCATGCAAGGTGTTATAACCCGCAAAGAATACCCGATTAACCCATTGTGGATGGGTATTGCCCAGCTCAAAATCAAGCAGACTCGACATCCCAGCCGAATAGATGACCACATCATTACTATTGGTAAAGTTAGTACCAAAACCGAGATCGGCATAGGTCTGGAATTCATGAGTTTCAGACGTTTTAATCCGATACTCCAGCCCAGGGGTTACGGTCAAGGTTCCCACGCTTGATGGCAACTCGCCATCAGGCAAATCACTCCAGGTAAAGTTAAAAAAACCCATGGAAACCGGCGTTCTGAGCACTAAGGACTCAGTCTCTGAGCGCTGTAGATCAAAACTAATAGGAATGTTAGCCACAGTAGCATTTTGCCCGGACGTTCGATAAAGACCGCTGCCTAGATAATTAGCGAATGCGTAATGACTGTAATCAGTCTCTGCCTGAGCAGGCACTATAATCAAAAGAGGTAGAATTGAAAGGTAACGCAAACGGGCCATAAATTGATTTTAAACTTAATTAAACTCTAATCGATAGCCCGAATATAGCGGTATAGCAGAGTAAAGCCAAGAAAATAAAGACTTTACTAAAAGGTATTAATCTTGTTTTGCTTCAGGATCCACTTCAGTAAAGTGGTACTCAGACATCATGTGACCCAACTCGGTCGACTTTGTCTTGAGGTAACCTTCGTTATAGCGGTTTTTACCCACTTGCAGTGGCACTCGCTCAACGACCTCTAAGCCAAAACTTTGCATCGCTTTCACTTTTCGAGGGTTATTGGTCATTAGACGTACTTTTGCGACACCAATTTTTTCCATCATAGGAATGATCATGTCGTATTTACGCATATCGGCTTCAAAACCTAAGCGTTCGTTCGCTTCAACCGTATTAGCACCTTGATCTTGCAGCTCATAGGCACGGATTTTATTCAGTAAACCAATACCACGCCCTTCTTGGCGTAGATAAAGAATAAAACCTTGGCCTTCTTCAGCCACGTTTTGCATCGCCGTTTGTAGCTGAAAACCACAATCGCAACGCAAACTAAATAGCGCATCACCGGTTAGACATTCTGAATGAATACGCCCGAGGATTGGCGCGTCTGGAGAAAATGTACCAAAGGTAAGCGCGACGTGCTCTTTACCTGTCTCACTATCTTCAAAACCATGCATTTCGAAAACACCCCAAGGGGTGGGTAATTTTGAAGACGCGATGTATTTAATCGACATGAAAAAACCTTAACGACAACTCTCATTCCATGAGACTGCAAACGTCCTGATAAAGAAAATAAATGCTTGAGACGATACTCTTGCTAGCTCAAATATTCAATCAGTCTATGGCTTAAAGCATTCTCTAATCGGCCATAGACTTAACTTGAGCAAGCATAAGCCCAGTGCTTAAAGATAACCTTGAAGCGGCTCACTAAATCAATAACTAAACGCGCTTAAAACTCTTTTGGCGCAAAGCCTGTGACTTGCTTAATACCCATTTCACGACCTAAAGCCGTCATTGGGTGAACCACAACCAAACCTTTAACAGACTTTTTCAACTTACCCATGTCTGCCTGCTCGGCTTTAGTTAATACACGGCTAAACTGAAGACCCGTAACCGTGCCGCCTTGCTTGCTTAACTCGCGTGTTTGCTGAGCTTTAACAGCGCTGATCCGTTTAGTCATAGCTGCAATTTCTTGCTTAAACTGTATGATAACAGTCGGATCGGTACGCTTTTCAGCTGCTGCTAGCTTACGACGAAATTTGTCTAACTTATCGTTGAGCGTTTGCAGCTCCTGCTTTAAATTCATTTACAGACCTTAAATTCAAATCTAATTTACACGTTTAGAAACAAAAACAGCCTCAGTTAACTGACGCTGTTTTGTCATTATTGCCACATTATAACAGTATATAAGCCAATTTAACCTAGGTTTATAGCTAAACAACTGACAAGTTACGTCAGTAATATGCTCAATCTACCTGAGATAATGGATCTCTTGGTTACTACTGCCCTTAAAAACTAAGCTGGGGTCGGCAAGTGACTGCTCAAACTTACCATCAATCACGACATTGACTAAGTCGACAATTTCCTGCTGCTGAGCCGTTAAACTGCCTAAAGTGTAGCCAGTCCATAGCCAAATATCTTTACCAGGGCATTGCTCCCTCACCTGCTTAACTAGCGACAAAATTGCTGTCAGGTTTGCAGGAAACAGAGGGTCGCCACCGGATAACGATAATCCACGGCGTTTAATACGTTCATCATTTAAGTCATCAATAATACGCTGTTGCATCTGTTCATCAAAAAGGTGACCAGAACAAGGGTTCCAGGTGGATTGGTTATAACAACCACGACATTGGTGCTCGCACCCCGACACGAAAAGGGTCGCACGAGTACCGGGGCCATTAATTACATCTGTCTGATAGTATTGATGATAATTCATATTAAACTCGTTTCAGCTAGAATTTTGCTTTAACTAGAAAACAAAAAGGTGCTGAACACAGCACCTTTTATGTACACAAACCCAATAACTACAGGCTAAGCCATTTGCATGCTAAGCCCCTAGTATTTTTATTATAAATGCTTAACGCGGCGCTTAACTTCTTCTTGCTTACCATAGTTAAACGGTCTTGCATCTGGGCTACCTAAGTAACCACATACACGACGCGTCACAGACACACGGCTTGGTTCATGGTTGCCACACTTAGGGCACGTAAAACCTTTACTGGTACAGCTAAACTCACCGGTATAGCCACAGTCGTAACACTCATCGATTGGGGTGTTAGTGCCGTAATATGGCACTCTGCTAAAACTGTAATCCCATACGTTCTCTAACGCTTCTACGTTATTTTGCATGTTAGGGAATTCGCCATAACAGATGAAACCACCGTTCGCGATCTCTGGGTATGGCTGTTCAAAATCAATCTTATCGTAAGGGTTCACTTGTTTTTCAACGTCCAAATGGAAGCTGTTTGTGTAGTAACCCTTTGCGGTAACGCCATCAACCACACCAAATATCTTGGTATCAAGTGCGCAGAAGCGGCTACACAAGTTCTCACTTGGCGTGCTGTACAGGCTGAATGCGTAACCTGACTCTGCTTTCCAGCTGTCGGTGGCTTGTTTCATGTACTTAATAACCGCAATGGCTTTTTCACGTAGCAGTTCGCTGTCGTAAACATGCTCGTCTGTGCCATAAAGCGCATTAATAGTTTCATGCAGACCAATATAGCCTAATGAAATTGATGCACGACCATTTTTGAAGATCTCAGAAACATCATCATCAGCTTTTAGACGCACACCACACGCACCTTCCATATATAGGATAGGGGCAACGCGCGCTTTAACACCTTCAAGGCGAGAGATACGAGTGTCCAAGGCCTTACGAGACATGGCTAAACGCGCATCTAAAATACGGTAGAACTCTGCTTCATCACCTTTTGCTTCAAGCGCAATACGTGGCAAATTCAAACTCACAACACCTAAATTGTTGCGGCCTTCATGCACAAGCTCACCATCTTGCTCAAAGGTTCCTAAGAAACTACGGCAACCCATCGGCGTCTTAAATGACCCTGTCACCTTCTCAACTTGTTCATAGTTAAGAATATCTGGGTACATACGCGTGGTAGCGCACTTAAGTGCCAACTGCTTAATGTCGTAGTTACAATCGCCGGTTTTATGGTTAATGCCATCGCGAATAGCAAAAACAAGTTTTGGGAATACCGCTGTTTTACGATTTTTACCTAAACCTGCAATACGCACTGTCATCATAGACTGCTGAATTAAGCGTGATTCCCAAGAGGTACCTAAACCGAAACCAAAAGTCACAAATGGGGTTTGACCATTTGCAGTATGTAGCGTGTTAACTTCATACTCTAATGACTGAAATGCATCGTGACACTCTTTTTCAGTTTGCGCAGTGGCAAACGCTTTTGCGTCGGTAATGCCCCAATTAAGCGCTACCTGGTAGTGCTTGTCGTAACTCTTCGCCACAAAGGGTGCCAATACTTCATCGATACGGTTAATCGTTGTACCGCCATAGATGTGGCTTGCCACTTGCGCAATAATTTGTGCGGTCACTGCAGTCGCGGTAGAAATTGACTTCGGGGTTTCAATTTCAGCATTACCCATCTTAAAGCCCTGAGTTAACATGCCGCTAAGATCAATAAGCATACAGTTAAACATCGGGAAGAATGGCGCGTAATCTAAATCGTGGTAGTGGATCTCACCAGACTCATGTGCGGCAACGACATCTTTAGGCAAAATGTGGCATTTTGCATAGTGCTTAGCCACGATACCCGCAAGCAGATCGCGCTGAGTTGGGATCACTTTAGAGTCTTTATTAGCGTTCTCATTCAACAAAGCCGCATTGCTTTGCTCAACTAAACCACGGATCTCTTTATTCAAGCGGCTGCTAACTTCACGATTGATATCTCTATCGTGACGGTATTCGATGTAAACGCGCGCCAAAGATTTATACGGCCCTTCCATGAGCAAGTTTTCAACGGTGTCTTGCAGATCATGGATATTAACTTCTGCTAACTGCGAAACACTTTCTCTCACATTTTCCGCAATCTGTTGTGCATATTCAGCGCACTCAATACCTGCCGAGTTAGCAGCTGCTATCACGGCGTCTTTAATCCTTGTTTCGTCAAAAGGCGTACGGTAACCATCCCGTTTAATAACCACTGGCATTGTATAAATCCTCTTCAGCTCGCTCATCAAAGCAACACTATATATAGTGCTACTTTTTCAATAAATCACAATATGTGGCGCATTAAGCTATAAAATAACGATAAGTACTTTGATCCAGATCATCATTTTAAAAGAGGAAGACAATAAGAAAACAGTTCTGTCTACAAAGCCACTGATCTCAAATTATGGCCTTGACGAACTCATGGAAGCGGGCTAGTGACAGTATAATTTAGGTATAAATTGTGGATAAAAATAGGCAGGTAAAATTCTTTATTCATTACGTGTGCCGCAACTTATTGGAAGCTTTAAAAAAGGGCGAGCGACAAGTAGCAATTGATCCTTCTCTTGCAGAAAGAATCCAGCTCAAAATGTATTCTCAACTACAAAAGTAAAATCACACATAGACAAATACTAATGCCTTTTGGCTAATGCAAGGTAGCTATTGAGCTGACCATTTTCTTGCTGATGTTCGCCAGTCATTGCAGCGAGCTGCATCAACGATTTCAACCCTTGATACTGGTTCTGTTGCACTTCCGTCAATGGCCTTTCAGATTGTAACAAGTCAGTAATTTGGCTCGAAACCCGGTTAGCCTTTTGTGCAACTAAAGGAGATTGCGATACATCCATTGCCCCCATGACCCACTTCGCGTTGTCTAGCAGCTCGGCAAGCTCTCGGTCTTGTTCGCTATTGGTTAACGTACTGCGCTGTTCATCAATAAAGTCAGATAAAGGCTGCACTTCTGCTGGCGGGATGTCGAAACCGCTATTAGATAATCGGTTGAGCTGGCCTTCGCTGAGAATGCCATCTTGATAAAGACGTTGAATAAGGGACGGTAATTGTGCCGAAGTAAATTGGCCTCCTTTGAAGAAATCGTTAGCCATCGCCTCGATTTTCTGTGCTCTTTCTGCACGGCCAGATAATACCAGCGTATTATCATTTTTTGTCAGCTCCGTCGTTTCAGCTTGAGGCGCTGTCGCTCCTAGTGCAGCGACAGCCCCTGCACCGCCAACATTTGACTGGCCACTATTAACGCCATAAGTGTCTGATACCTGAGCATTACTATTAATTGCATTGCTGATACTGCTGAGTGGATTCATCGTCAAAAAGCCGGCGTAAAGAGAGTATAGGGATCTCTAAAGCATTTAACGTGCCGACTTGTTAACTAGAAAATCAACTGGTCATTTTTGCGTCAACGCTTGGGTTAAGGACAAACATAACGTTCTAAGTTGTTCAACTTGCTCCGGGTTCATATCAACCTTTGCTAACAAGGTTTGTTTGAGTGCCAAGGCTTCAAGCTTAAGGCTATGACCGGCATCGGTTAACGCTATCACCTTTTTACGCTCATCGGTTTCATCAGCCAGTCGCTTTAGAAAACCTTTAGTCTCAAGTCGCTTAACGATAGGGGTCAACGTCCCCATATCGAGCCGGGTCGATTGTGATACCAGCGTCAAGCTTACTCTGTCTTGTAGCCATAATGACTGCATGACTAAATATTGTGGGTATGTCAGCTCATATTGCTCCAATAACGGACGGTAAGCTCTCATTAAGGCGTTGTTAGCCGTATAGAGCGCAAAGCAGACGTTATCAGAAAGACAATTGTTAGACGTGTCGTTTGAGTCGTTGTTGGTCACTGCTACTACACTTAGGCAAGTCAAAATTTTACTAATTTTAACTCACATCAGGTGTCAAAACTAGCTTACACCACTTTTATTTGCGAGCAATTATTTTGCGCGCAAAGCATTTGCAAAATGTATAAAGCTTTACTATGATGCATTCAATTACTTTGCGCGCAAATAAAAATAAAGGAAAGATATGAAATCTCAAATCATTCAACTTAAGTCTCGCCCTGAAGGCATGCCAACAACTGACAACTTTAACCAAGCAGAACTCACTCTAGCTGCTATTAAGCCTGGTGAATTTCTGGTGAAAAATCTTTGGATGTCTGTCGACCCCTATATGCGTGGTCGCATGATTGACAGAAAGAGCTATATTGCACCTTTTGAGCTAGGTAAAGCATTAGAAGGGGGAGCGATTGGTGAGGTCATTGAATCACAACACCCTGACTTTCCTGTTGGCAGCAAAGTTAACAGCATGTTTGGCTGGCGCAGCCATTTTATCACCGACGGCACAGAGATAACTCGCCTGCCTGATACACCTATTTGTGAGTCGCATTTTCTTGGTGTCTTAGGCATGCCTGGTATGACAGCTTGGACGGGCCTTAATCGTATTGCAGCGCTAAAACAGGGTGAAACACTCTTCGTATCAGCTGCATCTGGCGCGGTAGGCAGCGTAGCGGTGCAAATAGGTAAACTGATGGGCGCACGTGTTGTTGCCTCTGTCGGTTCAGATGAAAAAGCCCAGTACCTTAAAAGCTTAGGTGTTGACGCTGTCATTAACTATAAAACCTGTGGTGATTTAGATGCCGCTCTTGGTCTGGCTGCACCTGAAGGAATTGACGTCTATTTTGAAAATGTGGGCGGTGAGCACCTCTTTGCAGCACTTAACCATATGAAAGATCATGGCCGAATTGCGGTATGCGGTATGATTGCCCAATACAATGATACAGTGCCGACACCAGGACCTAGTAACCTAGCGCAAATCATCATAAAGAAGCTAAAGATTGAAGGTTTTATCGTATTTGAGCACTGGGAGCACTACGGCGACTTCGCTGCGCAAATGGGTAAATGGCTAGCAGAAGGTAAGGTGCAAGCTGAGCAAACGATATATGAAGGTTTAGACAATGCGCCTGATGCCTTTATTGGCTTGTTTGAAGGCAAAAATCGCGGAAAAATGGTTGTTAAACTCGCTTAACGTTTTTGGTCAATAAAGCGAAATAAAACTGAGAACAAAGACTGATGAAAATGTCACAAAAAAGGCGCTAACAGCGCCTTTTTTATTTCTTTTACTTTAGCACCAAAGGCTATTAGCCCCCGTGCTGTACCAAAGCAGCTTCAATCAAATGGGCCACCTTTTCGACAGCAGCTTCACCAGCAGCAATCGCTTCTTCCGCTCGATGGAACTCCATGGTGCCTATGTTGCCCATATCTGGCACGATACAGATATCCGGTGGATCGCCCATCAAACGCGCTCGCTTATGACGCCCTTCTAAAATTTCCATCGATTGCTGCATGACTGCTAGCATACCAGGGTTAGGATTATGCGCTGCACCGCCCTTACTCCCTAATGAAAACTTATCGGTTAAGCCGGAGATATAACCACGCCCACGAGCTAACAGATCGGTAAAGCCTTTATCTTGATGCTGCTCCGCCTCTTGCTCTTCTTCCACTGTCGGCTTATTGCTTTTCATATTAATGGGTAAAACTTGCATACGACCACGGCGAAGCCCATGCAGATCGACTGCAATAACGAGATCTACGCCCATCGCGCGGCTCACCGAAACGGGCACGGGGTTAACAACAGCACCATCGACTAACCAACGTTCGCCAACTTTAACAGGAGGCAAAATACCCGGCATAGAACAAGATGCTCGAACGGCATGCCTTAAGTCCCCTTCTCTAAACCAAATTTCTTGACCAGAATAAAGGTCAGTTGCAACGGCAGCAAACGGCTTTTTTAAGTCTTCAATTTGCAGGTCGCCAATGCGCTGCTGCAACACATCAAACACACGCTCGCCACCAATAAGACCACCACGGCCCCAACTGATATCCATCAGCCCAAGTACATCCCAGCTGCTAAAACTGCGCACCCAGCTCTCAAGCTCTTCTAAATGGTCATTGGCGTAAGCTGCGCCAACTAAGGCTCCAATTGAGCAGCCTGCAATTTTATCGGGATAGATCCCCATTTTGGCTAGACCGTTAAGTACACCAATATGCGCCCAACCTTTTGCAGCTCCGCTACCTAACGCTAAACCTATTCGTACTGATTGTTTGTTTGTAGACACGTTAAAATAACTCCATAGGTCAGCTTGAAACTAGACGCTTCAACTCAATGCCAAAGCGCCTGCTATCAACTTGTAAACATCACTCGACGTCACTAAAATTTACGTCAAGCTAGATAAGTACTTAATCAATTTGTACTAGATAACACCCATCGTATAGTCAACTGAGAAAATGGTTAATCGGCGACACTAGACGAAGGTTATTCCTAGAAGGCTAAGCATTTTAGCAGAAATCTCTCCACTTGAAGAACAAAGTTGACGGGTATTCGTAGCGCATTGGTAAATCTGTAGGTTATAATGTGCGGTCGTATCATTTAAGGAGTACACCTTTGCAATTTACCGATTTCGCACTGGATCAACGTCTGTTACAAAGTCTTAAGCACATGGGCATTGACACCCCAACAGAGATCCAGGAGCAAGCCATTCCTGTCGCCCTTGCAGGCAAAGATTTAATGGCGTCGTCTAAAACAGGCTCAGGTAAAACATTAGCCTTTTTGTTGCCAGCGATGCAAAGACTGATTTCGTGTAAAGCATTGAGTAAACGTGATCCTCGCGTGGTCATTCTATTACCGACCCGAGAGCTTGCCACTCAAGTGTACAGCCAGCTGCGATTATTAGTTGCCAATACCCAGTTCAAGGCAACCAAAATCTTAGGTGGTGAGAACTTTAATGACCAAGCTAAAGCCTTAGCCCGTGATCCACATTTTGTTGTGGCAACACCAGGCCGTTTAGCTGACCACCTAAAACAACATCATCTTCACCTTAACGGCCTTGAACTGCTGATTTTAGATGAAGCTGACCGCATGCTAGATCTGGGCTTTGCTGAGCAGTTGAAGCAAATTAACAACGCGGCAGACCATAAGCGCCGTCAAACCCTAATGTTTTCTGCCACCTTAGATCACGGCGATGTAAACGACATTGCCAACGAGCTATTGAAGTTCCCAGAGCATGTCGCAATTGGTGCCAGTAACTTAGAACACAAAGATATTACTCAACGTATCTTCTTATGTGATCACTTAGATCATAAAGAAGCTATTTTGACTCGTATTCTAAAAGAAGAGCAGCAAAAGCAGATCATCATCTTTACTGCCACAAGACAAGATACTGACCGTTTAGCGACAAAGTTAGCGGCTGAAGGTTTTAAAACCGCATCGTTAAGCGGCGAGCTAAAACAAAACGCGCGTAACCAAATCATGGATGAGTTTAGCCGTGGCTTGCAGCAAATTTTGGTGACGACAGATGTAGCATCTCGTGGACTGGATTTATTAAACGTATCATTAGTGATTAACTTTGATATGCCTAAGTTTGCTGAAGAATATGTTCACCGTATTGGCCGTACTGGCCGTGCTGGCGCTAAAGGTGATGCTATTTCGCTTGTTGGACCTAAAGACTGGGTTAACTTTACTCAAGTACAAACCTTCCTAAATAAGACCTTTAGCTTCAGCGAACTTGACGGCCTTAAAGCTAAGTTCAGTGGCTTAAAGGCTAAGGCAGTAAAAACGTCTAAAGCAAAACCTGCTGCAACAGCGAAAAAGAAAGCCGCCACAGCTAAGAGAAAGTCGACAGCCAAAGCTGCAGCTAATCGCGATAGACGTTTTGCCACTGGCGTAGACATAGGCGATGCACCAATGCTTAGAAAACCAAAATCTAAGCTACAAGATACGCCTGAAGACTAAATTTGCTTATCTTGATGTTTAGCACTCTGATGGTGCTAAACCGTTCGCAATTCATTTAAGCTAAAAAAAGCCGCATCGATGATTATCACTGCGGCTTTTTTGATCCAACATAGTCAATCCCGCCCTTCAACATCACGTTTAAAATAACTGTTTTCAGCAAAGCACATTCTGTTCGCAATTCTGAGACCACTAGAGTGACTAAAAGTCATTTAATCGCAGCATAAACCTCATTAAAACGCTGACCGTTTCGATAAATAGCGCTACAATATGCCCAATATTGTTTTTTTAAGGTTTATCATGAGAGTTTGTGGCGTAGAGTTAAAAGGTGGCGAAGCCATCATCAGTTTATTAAGTTATGAAGGCGAAACGTATAACGTGCCGGATTGCCGTCAAAAGTCGTTCGCGATTTCAAACTCAGAAAATGCTGAAACCATGCGTGATTTTCACTTTGCTTTTGGTAAGTTGATTGAAGACTACAAAGTCGATGAAATCGTCATTATCGAACGTGAGCAAAAAGGCAAAGGCGCTGGCAGCGTAACTAGCTTTAAATTAGAAGCCCTTATTCAAATACTGCCAGTCAACGTGACATTAGTGTCACCTGTTGCTATCAAAGAGCAGTTAAAACGCAATCCACCTCAGGTAGATTTCGAAGGCCTTGAGCTTAAGCGTTTCCAAAAGAGTGCATTTGAAGCAGCTTATGCATTCCATAATATGACGATTTACAAGACTGACGAAGAATAAGCACTATCGAAGTCAATCCTAATGGGCGCACTCAGAGCGCCCTTTTTTTTATCTCCACAGTCTCGTCCTCGAATATAAGTAAAGCATGCAAAAACTAACTTACCTCGCAGGTTACTCAAGCGAAATCCAAGCTCAAGTAGGCCAATTACTCGCTCAAGATAAACTCGGTGAGTTCCTCCTTAAACGTCATCCAGCGATCCACTCGGTACGCACTGACAAAGCCCTGTATGACTATACTATTGCGATTAAGAACCAATATCTGCGTAAATCTCAGCCCTTATCGAAAGTTATCTTCGATGATAAAATCTCCCTAAGTCATCAAGCCCTAGGATTACATTCTTACGTCGCTCGTAAACAAGGGGCAAAAATAAAAGCTAAGAATGAAATTCGCATCTCTTCTCGGCTTAAAAAAGTACCAGAAGGCTTACTGCGAATGGTTGTTGTACATGAGCTTGCCCATTTAAAAGAGAAAGATCATAACAAAGCCTTTTATCAGCTTTGCTGCCATATGGACGGCGACTATCACCAACTTGAGTTTGAACTAAGATTGCTACTCACCTTAATCGACGCGAAGCAAAACCCCTACACTTAATGGCACACATCCACATAGCGTGAAACTAAATGAAAATCGTTAACGATAATGATTTTCATTTAATCAAAATTCAATTACACTCTAGTTAATCAAGTGCTTAAACATTTCGAATAGTTTGGCGAACCGTGATGAGAGACGAGAATGAGTGATAATTTAATCAACAAACAGCAGAAATGTCGCCGAAAACTGGCTAAATATCAGCTAAAGCTCAGCCATTACTCAAAGCTTAAAGACAGCGAGATCTCGCTAAAAAAACGTGCCGCAAAGCTTTGTAAAGCACGCTTAAAAATCATCAAGTACCAGCTAAAACTTAAGCGCATTGAAACAAGTATTAGCAAATTCGCCGTTTACACTAAGCTCACGCCAGCCAATGATGAATTGCTTATTGCGTCCATGCTGCCCAAGCTAAATACCCACCAGCAAGCTGTTACTCAAGCACACTTGTATCGCCCCCATAAGAGCAAGCCCTGTAAAAGTTGTCCTGCACTTCGCGGCAAAGCCTGCTTATGTGCGATTAAAGTCCAGCAACGTAAGCAAGCCTAGATATGCCCTTCGAATGAAGGCTGATTACATTTTTGTGTTGGCGTTACTAAGTAGCTCCTTTGAACAGGTAATTTAGCGGTTATCAATCGCCTGCAGCGGGCGCTGGACAGGACGTCCGAATGTCGTGATCGCATGGTCAATGATGTTCCCTACATCATAATGACATTTCCCATATCCCTATGGGTCAGATGTGAAGAAACGACCTTATGTGCAGATACTGCTGAGGCTCGCTGCAAGTACAATCCCTGTACGCTCTGCGATGACAAACAACATCCATGTTTAAAGGCCAGTTCGGCATCCAGCCTCTCGTTCGAAAGCTTGATAACTTCGTTATCTCTCACCCTGTCATCGAAGCCCGCAGCTGTATCTACACGGATAATTGGTGCCTTCATTTGGGCCGTATAGCGGTTTGTTGTCTAACACGGAAATGCCACTTTGCTTGCTAGGGATACAGCTCACCAGTTAACCGCAACATTGCTTTTCTTATTGAAGCTAGGATCCTGCACCCTGTTAAAAGGCGAAACGCTTGCGGATGACCGGCTAGGGATGCCAATTCGCCGATTTCAACTTACTGAATCATTTTCAGTCCATTTGGGTAATAAAGGTTTGCTCGTCATCCACAAAAGCCACAACGCCGCCGTGATAGATAAATACCCGACCACGCCCCTCAACTAGGCAGGCAAGCTGTGGGTTCAAATCTTCTTCGTTATCCTGGCTTTGAAACGTGCCGGTATCGGTGATTACGCCGCTGAGTGTAGGCAAATATCCATAAGTGCGCTTGGCTTGATCAATCAGGTTCAATTCGCTGGCGGTAGAGAAGCAAAAGGGGAGCGTACCGGCTTCTTCGATAAATAAAGTTTTCAGTTCTTCAAAAGCTGTAATCACTAGCCAGTCGATGCCGTTAACATGATGGATATACATAGAGTTTCTCGGTAATTCTGATGCGGAGATTCTATCACTATCAGGGGTAGAACGTAGTAGAGATTTAGTTGCTAAAGGCGGTGATTCTGTGCCATTTCCGGGCATTGACTAGGCCAACTTGAAACACGCTTTTGCCCCATTATTCGTTAGCGAGAGAAGCTGATGCGCTGGATAACATCCAATAGTGCCATATCTTGTCTAATGTCTTGGGCTTTCATAAACGACTTAGAATGCAGTAGCCAATAATTGCTGACCACTGCAGTATTCATCGGAATGTTATAAAGCCACTGAATCAGGAACCACGCTCATCTTACGTCGATGAAATTGTATATTGACCAATGGGGCTACCCTCTTTGTTACGAAGCATTATACAAGTTACGAATACATTGGGGATGCTTTCTTCAATCTCTTGTACCTTCTGATGAACGAGCGTGGATTCTTCCTCGCTACACAAAACACGGGCGGACCAAATATCGTTTGCTTCGCCTAGAATCATTTCGTTGAAATCAATATTTGCTACTAAAGTCTTCTTTTCATTGGACTTGTCAATACTCAAGAAAAACTCGCGGTGCGCGTCAATTTTCTGATACTTGGTTAGTGCTTCGACTTCTTCAACATTTTCAACTTCATAGTCTTCTTCAACTTCATCTTTGAGGTTAAAATCAGGCTCAAAGCGCGTTAAAATACCAGTTGTAGCCATGAACACTGCACCTTTCAGTTCGTCGTCACTGGCATGTTCGTAGTGTGTGATTACTGGGTTAACAGCTCTATCAATTACAAGTGAGGTACAAATCGACAATTGCAGACTTTGCCATTGTGGTACGTATTTCCTTAGGTACTCAACAGATTGTGTAGCAGCTTGTTCTTGGAACTCCTTTGTTAAACCTTTCTTACCGCAATTTAGTTGGCCTGCTTTAAACATATTTTGGGTGTATTGGAATTGATCATACTCCCAAATGCCCTGTAGGTAGAATGCAGCAGCACAATTGCGCCGAGCATAACAGTAGGCCATGAATACCTCTGGGGTTGGCTTAGGGTTTTCGTCAATAAAAATACCTAAATCATTGTAGGCATCAACAAAGGCGAACTCGGAGTTATGGTTGCGCTTAACTAACTTTGCTAAGTCTTTCTTAAAAAAGGAAAACATGTCCTGTACCATTTAATTAATGACAATCGAATAATATCTCCTTTGTTGCTGTACACAACTAAAAGATCACTCTGGTCTCCCCCGAAAGCAGAAAAACTAATAGCCATCACATTCAGACTAAAGATGTTGCCAGTAACCAGTGCATTTGAGGTCTCATCAACAGATACCGTTAGCCGGTGTAAGCATCCATTTCTTAATTTCACGGACTACGTTAAGAGCTCTGACTCGCAATGATTGTTGTCCAAAAACGAGCTAGAGCTTTAGCCGTAACTCTAAACATTAAAGATTATGCTGTTCCAACTCGGTGTAGATACAGCTGAGACCGTCGAAAACATGGATGTTTTCGTTGAGCTCACATGGACGTGCTTGCAGCGAGTCTCAGAAGTGTCTGCACATGCGCTGGCCGCAGGCCATTGGAACCACTTTTGTTGGATGCCACTCTTAACCAAAATATATCGAGTCTTTTGGGGCTTTGTAATCAAACGAAGTTTGATATCGCTGTAAGGGCTAGTCGAGCTGCAAGCTCCAACTGACTTTTGTCCACTAACGAGTTAGAGCTCTATTCATAACGTTTGTGCTCACCAACAAATGAGTGGGTTAATGCGCAGAGCGGTCAAAGGGGCTTCATAACGCCCCACAGAAGTAGTGACATGTGAGCTTACTACGAGCTGTTAACTTTCTTTGTGTCTTTTTTAGCACCAATAATTATTGGTCGACAATAAATATAACAAGCTGCTAAATTCAGATTTACCAAGGCTGTCATACCATTTGCTGCACCAGCAATTGGTTCACTTATTTAGAGGGATGTTATCAGCTAAAGGAGTTCAGTGTGATTTATAAAAATACACAATTAGGGTTTACAATACTCACTATTATGGGGTTAGTAACAGGAGTATTAATATTTGCATCATATAGTAAACCAGAGGAATCAATCTGGTTTGCATTTATCATTGTTGGTGTCATAGCCCTTCTTTTCTCATCTTTGACGATAAAAGTTGATGGGGCCAGAATCTATTGGTTTTTTGGTCCAAAGTTTTGGCAAAAGTCGTTAGAGCTTTCAGAGATAGCATCGGTAAGAAAAATAAAGACTAAATGGTATTACGGATTTGGTATCCGTTTAATTTCAACGGGTTGGTTGTACAATATTTCAGGTCTAACTGCCATCGAATTAAAGCTTAACGATGGAACTATGGTGAGCTTAGGCACTAATGACCCTGATAATTTAATTAACGCCATTGACATAATATGTCCAAACCCCCTAGTATAAAATACAGTCAACTAGGGATAGAGGGATATCATGGAACTTTGGACAAATTTTACCGACTTGCTAGTACAGGCAATTGGCTTTCTAACAACGGAGGTAGGCGTAAGCCAAGGTGTTGCAATCATTCTGCTTACGCTTGTCGTGCGTTTACTATTCAGTCCACTCAGTTGTTCTGCAATGATTAATAGCTATAAAAATAAAAAGATGATGGCAGCAATAAAGCCTGAGTTAGATAAGCTAAAGTCGGTTTATAAAGATAAGCCAGACGAAATGGCGAAACAAACAATGGCGCTATATCGAAAGCACGATATAAAATTTGTTAGCAAAACCCTTGTCGCTAATGTTTCCAGCCAAGCTATATTCGGATTTGGAATGTTTCAGGTACTTCAAAAGGCTATTTTTAGCAGTAAATTCGCATGGATTTCTAATATCGCTAAGCCAGATATCGCATTAGCAATGCTTGTAGGAGCATTAACCTATTTATCTATGCTTATGATGCCTGGCAGTGCAGAACAAGCGAATACTTTGTTTTTGCTTATCCCGGCAATGGTCAGTGTTGCTGTTTTGGTTACAGCTCCTTCAGCCTTGGGCTTATACTGGGCGACGTCGAGTGCATTTGGGGCGCTGCAATCAGTGGTAATGCAAAAGTATTTTGAAAAACAGCACAGCAATGTGCCTCAGTCTCAAGCTTAAATGACTACTGAGTAATGACTACGAAAAAATGGGTATATCTACACCACGAAACGCTGCGCTTACACGAAGAACACGAAGAACACGAAGGTAGAGATAACGGACTCCAATGGCTTGAGCGTTAGCCTTTCTTTGTGGCCTCTGTGTCCCAATAACATCCGTGTTTAACGGCCAGTTCGCTATCCCTAGCTCTCGCTTATTAGCACATGGCTTCGCCATATTCGCCGTGGTGAATAGCTTTCACCCAAAATGCTTTAGCTTAGACTTAAAAGTATAAAAGCCATCCTAAGATGGCTTTTATACTTTTAGTTTTAGTTTTAGAAGCTTACTTTACAGGGCTTAATCTGACACGGGTTGAGTTTAAGCAATACCCATCATCATCTTTCTTATATTCACAATATGGCTAAATTCGCTCATCTCTTTAGAAGACAGTTTGCTTGCCATCGGGATCTTAGCTTTCATTGAGTCCACCGGACGACCATTGATATGGAACTCGTAATGCAAATGCGGGCCGGTTACTCGCCCTGTATTCCCTGATAGTGCGATAACCTGGCCCCGTGACACGCGCTGACCTTTATGCACCAGTGCCTTTGATAAGTGTAAATAGCGGGTACGGTACTTATTGCCGTGGTCTATCACCACGTATTTACCTGCAAATCGATGATCGGTAACCAAAGATACAATGCCATCTCCTGGTGCGACGATTTTAGTCCCTATGGGTAGCGCAAAATCAGTCCCGTTGTGTGGTGAATTTCTGCCCGTGACTGGGTGGTGACGATGAGGGTTGAATCGAGAACTTATACGATAATTTTTAGCCAGAGGAATACGCTGAAATGCACGCGCTAAACTTTGGCCTTGTTCATCATAAAAGTTACCGTCGGTATGCTGATAGGCATTAATACTGCTAGAGCCTCTATCGATGGTCACACCCAAAACATGGCTATTACCCGTAGCTTCTCCGTCGATAAACTGATCGTTCATCAATACTGAGAACTTATCACCAGCGCGAAGATCGCGGGCGAAGTTGAGCTTCTCTTTTAGCAAGGATTCGACACGTTGGATCTCTGCGGCATTGAGTCCCATTTTTTTGGCTGAAACATAAAATGAGCCATGGATCTGGCCTGAGATGGCGCGATCTCGCCAAATACCTTCGATATTAATTTCGTCAACGTTAAATGAACCGTCATCGAAACGGGTAAAAATCACCTGCCTCGCGGCATTAAAATAAAGACTTAGTTTTTGCAGTTCACCGGCGTCATTTAACCAAAACTGAATGTTGTTACCAGGCATTAACGTATCTAACGCCAATACATTTAAGTCCGCTTCTAGTACACGGTACATGGTTTGTTGATCCACGCCGCCCTGCTCAAACAAGCCACTTAGTGTATCGCCTTTAACGATCTCTTTTTGGAATGCCGGTGCTGGTTCTAACAACTCGCTACTAGGCAGAGCCACGTTTTGAGAAAGAATCGACTCGATATCGAGCTGAACCGGAATGCGCTGAGGCAATAGCTCATGATTGCTTGGTATTAATGTGGCAGCGCCAATCACCAATACCGAACCTAAAAGGACTTTCCGATGTAAAACAGATAGCCCCGAGAAACGGTTTTTAGACATATTTGAAAAAGAAAATTTACTTGCGCGCAACCTGTGCCTCAACTTTCATTATTATGATTATCTATTTGCCCCAAAAACCCCTTCAAAACGAGGTTTGATGCCAAGTTATATCAAAAATAATTCAATTTACAAACTGTTCAACCGCACAAATTGATGACTACACCATGATAAGTTACAAACTGTTCAACCGCACAAATTGATGACTACACCATGATAAGTTACAAACTGAGCGTGGTAACCCTGTTGTATTTGTTCAATAAACATACCGACACAACAGGATTACGCCACTTCGCTCTAGAAGAGCTATAACTTGTGAATTAAGGCAGTACTATGCTCACTTCACTGCCGATAGCAGTCTTGTTGATATCGATACGCGTCGCTATCTGCTCCTTCATCTCAGACACATGAGAGATCACCCCTATCATGCGGCCCGATGATTGCAAATCCATCAAGGTCCGAATAGCAAGATCAAGCGAGTCTTGATCTAAACTACCAAAGCCTTCGTCGATAAATAACGTATCGAGTTTTATGCCACCAGCGTAAGCCTGTACAACATCGGACAGGCCTAGTGCCATAGACAAAGCCGCCATAAAGCTCTCACCACCACTTAAGGTCGCCACAGGGCGAACTTTTGAGGTATAGGCATCTTCGACTTCAAGTTCGAGTCCTGACGCCTTATTGCCCTTGGCGCGGTCCTCTTTACGCAGCAATCGATAGCGTCCTTTACTCATTAGCTGTAGACGATGACTCGCCTCAAGCAACACATCATCAAGCAGCACGCTTAGAACGAAACGTTGTAAGCTAATTTTATTGCCCGTTTGACCATTGGCCACTTCGGATAAGGTACCGATCACCGCGTACTCATCTTCAAGCTTCTTAGCTTTGGCATCGGCATCTTTAAGCTGCTTTTGGGTTTGTTTGAGTTGCGTTACCCTACTCTGCACGTTTTGCCAGTTTGCTTCCGCCGCTTGCTGCTCAGCTTGAATGCTAGCCAAACTGGTCTCAACATCTCCAAGCTCTGGTTTAATCTGCTGTGATAACCGGTCACTCATTTGGCTCAGTGTCGTTTGATTAGCTATACAGTCTTGCTGATATGTACTGAGAGTATCGGCTATCTCTTTAAGTGCACCAGGAGATAACAAGGCCTGAATGAGCCCCTGTTGATCACTAAAGCCTGACATCGACAGTTGCTCATTTAACGCAGATAACGCCTTGTCACCTTGCTCCCTTGCCTGAGCCACATTAGTTTGAGCCCCGGCTAAAGCAGCAGTTTGAGCGGCATCATGCTCTAACGCTTGAGTATGAGACTGACGGACTGCATTGATGCTTTGTTGTAGCGTCGTCACCTGCGACTGAACGTGGTCAATCGCCTCATTGAGTGCATCTAAACTGCGATATTGCTCAGGAATGGCAGCGGATACTTGTTCAAGCTGTCCGTGCAGGCCTGAAACCGAACTCTGTAGTTCAGAAAAGCGCTCTCGCTCAGCATCGAGTTGGGCTTGTAACTCCCTCAGCCTTGTTTGCCAGTCCTGTATTTGTTGTCTAAGTTGAGCTAATTGCTGAGCAGCGCTATTGGCTTGATTTAACTGCTGCTGCAACTGCTGCAAGTGTAACTGCAGCACTTCGAGTGATTGATTACTGCTTTCACCCATTCTTTGCTGTAATTCAGCTAGCTGCTTCAACTGCTCTTGATGCTTAGTGTTTAAGCCGGAATATTCAGCTCTCGCTTGATTAAGCGCCTCATTTGCCGATTCCTCACGTTGCAGAGCCTGTTGTAGCTCCTCCTCTGTTGGCAATTGCTCTGCACTTTGGGCAGGATGTGGGTGCTCGGCGCTGCCACATACTGGACACGGCTGCCCCGGGGTTAACTGCAAGGCTAAACTTGCTGCTTGGCCGCGGTGCCAAACGAGCTGCAACTGTCGATGCTGAGTTTGCGCTTCGACAAAGTGCGAGCGAAGCTGTCCGCCCTTCTCTTTGGCGAGTGTTAACGCCTGTGCTGTGTTGCCAGCCTCAATGTTAGCCTGTTGCCACTGCAGGTAACGCTCAATCAAGTCACTTTGACTACTTACGGCTTGTTGAGCATTCACTTGCTCGCTAGCAGCGAGCTCTAATTGGGGAAGCTGTTGCTCTGCAAGCTGCTTTTGTGCTTCCAGCGCATCTAAAAGGCTCTTCTCTTTAATGCCCTTCTGTTTGGCTTGATCCCGCTCGAGACTTGCTTGATTGAAGCTTTTTTGCAGATGGTCTAGCCCTTGAAGTTGAGGCACCAACTGAGTTAATTTTTGCTGCTCATTCTGAGCTTGCTGCAGCTGACCCTCCAGCTCGGGTAACGCGGCAAATTGGGTGTGACTTAAACTAAGCGCCTGTTCACTTTGCAGCTTGGCAGATTGTGCCTTTGTGACTGCAGCTTGTGCCTGTGTCACCTCGACGTCGCGGGCAAGTGACACATCTAACACAGGTTTGATTTGCTGTGCTTTTTGGCCGCTCTCAAGCCTTACTTTATCTTGCTCAATAGCGGGCTTTTGTTCATCGAGTAAGGCTGCTGTTTGTTTTAGTTTATCCAGTACATCAAAATCATTAACCAATAATTTAGCCGACTCAAACTGCTTATTGGCGTTAATCAGCGCAAGCTGGCTCTGCTCTTTAAGCACTAATGCTTGAGCAAGCTGTGGCTCGAGTGTCAGCAGTTCATCATTTAGCGCGTCATCGGACTCAAGTTCGATATTGTGCAGCATGCCATCACGTTTGTTACGGTGATCTCGCACTTCAGTTTTAATTGCTGCAGCCTGAAACTTTAATTTGTCTTCAATTTTACGATAAATCTGTGTTTGAAAGAGCTGGCTAAAAATCTTCTCTCTGTCTTTAGAGTCTGCCATTAACAGTTCGCGAAACTTGCCTTGTGGCAACACCATCACCTGACGGAACTGATCGGCATCAAGGCCGGTAAGGCTTTCTATTTCAGCGGTGGCCTCTGAGACTTTACTCGCCACCAGCAAATGTTCACTACCATCGCTATCGATGCGGTACAGCTGAGCTTCTGGCTTTTGCACCGTGTATCCGTCGCCACTCTTTTTAGCCCGTTGCTGCTCTGGCACACGGCGGATGCGGTACTGTTTATCGCCCAAAGCAAAACTAAAGGTGACTTCGGTCAACAGGCTATCTGCTGCTAGGTCACAGCGCATCTGGCTGCCCTCGCGCTCATCGCCTGTGGTCTTGCCATATAGCGCAAAGCAGATTGCATCTAAAAGCGTGGTTTTGCCCGCCCCCGTTGGACCATTGATTAAAAATAACGGGTTAGAACCTAATGCGGAAAAGTCGGTCACTTGAGTCGACGCAAAGGGGCCGAACGCTGACATTTCTAAAGTAAGAGGTCTCATGAGGTACGCTCCATTTTATGTAACTCATCGATTGCACTGGTCATTGCCAGCTTTTGCGCCTCGGTCATTGGTTCACCTGACACTTGAGTAAAAAAGTCGGTAAACATGTCTAATTCGCCCTTCTTAATATGATCTCGGCTTAGCTCAACCTTGCTGCTATCGCTCATTAAGCCGGTACGCTCTAGGTGCAGTACATTCGGGTACACACTTCTGAGTTTACCCATGGCATCTAAAATGGCGGTTTTATCACTCAGTCTCACCATCAAATAATCGTCACGATTCACATCGGTTTTGCCTTGCTCTAATAAGTCTTGCAATAAGCCTTCGATAATTCGCACATCTCGCATGGCCGATAGCGGCAATAACTCAAAGCGAGCTTTGCCATCTGAATCTAATTCAACCAAGGTGACCGATTTGTTTTGATGCTGCTCACTGAATGAGTACTTAAGCATTGAGCCCGAATACCTGACATGTTCAGCACCTTTATATTGCGGCCCATGTAGATGCCCCAGAGCAGTGTAATTAAAGTCATTAAACAGCTTTGGCGAGACTTTATCGGCGCCGCCAATGCTCAGTGGACGTTCAGACTCAGACTCACTGCCACCATCGAGAAAGCAGTGACTAATCACGACTTTGGGCAGTCCTTGGCTATCGTGTTCCTGCACCTGCTCAAGCAGTTTCACCATCGCCTCTTCATGAGTACTCACTTCACACTCAAACACATGACGAACAGTGGCCGGATCGGCATAAGGCAGACCATAAAACATGGCATTTCCCTGCTTACCTTTAAGCTCGATGGGCCTAATTTCTTGAGTTAGCGGGCCGACAATATGCAGGCCGCTATCGTTCATCTGCCTTGAAGCAAAACCCAAGCGTTCGTGACCATCATGGTTACCCGCTATCATAATCAGTGGGATCTCAAGCTCATTCACCAGACGATTCACGACCTCATCCAATAAAGCAACCGCTGCAGCTGGCGGAATAGATCTGTCATAGATATCACCCGCGACAACTACAGCATCAACATCATGGGTTTTAGCGAGTTCGACAATCTGGTTTAAAACAAAGCGCTGATCATCGAGCAAACTCTGGTTATGAAGTTGTCTGCCGATATGCCAGTCAGAAGTATGGATAAATTTCATGCGTTCTCGTTTAAAAATGAGGAGGATATGGGAGAGTGTCTGTGCAGACTTTCCGTTAATTTTCTGTTTAGCTTTCTACTTAGTTTTCAGCTTAGTTTTCTAAACAGTTTCAGTTTGGCTGTACGTTTTGATAATAGTAAGAAAACTGAACCATTTGCACAATAGCCTATACCTAACAGATAAGGCCTAGATCGCAGCGAATAGTGAAGTTCGGTGTATCAATAACACACCAACCCACAGGGCTCTTGTTTAAATTTAATCGAGCAATTGCACAAATAATTTACGATTTCCTCAGCAAAATATGACCTATGCCAAATTAGTCACTAAAAATTAAAAAAATGAGTGCGTTTTATTCTGAGTATTGTTACTACAGGCATACATAAGCAATAGTGGTACTAGATAGCATGCAGTTTTCAACGTTTGGTGAAAAATTTAATCGATACTCTGGCATAACTCAGTTAATGGATGATCTTAATGAGGGATTACGCACACCCGGCGCAATTATGCTCGGCGGTGGTAATCCGGCTTCTATTCCTGCCATGCAAGATTATTTTCACCAAGCGACGGCCGATATGCTGGCCAATGGCGAGCTCGTCGCGGCATTAGGTAACTACGATGGCCCTCAAGGAAAAGATACCTTCTTAAATGCCTTAGCATCGTTATTGCACGACACCTACGGCTGGGACATCAGCCCAAAGAATATCAGCCTGACCAATGGCAGCCAAAGCGCCTTCTTCTATCTGTTCAATTTGCTGGCAGGTAAGCAAACAGATGGCAGCCATAAGAAAATTTTACTACCACTGGCACCTGAATACATCGGCTACAACGATACCGGCTTAGATGATGATATTTTTGTTTCTTACCGCCCCGAGATTGAGATGCTAGAAAACCGCATGTTTAAGTACCATGTGGACTTTGAGCAGCTAGCCATCGACGACTCTGTCGCTGCGATATGCGTGTCTCGCCCAACGAATCCAACCGGTAACGTACTCACTGATGCTGAAGTAGCAAAGCTCGATGAACTAGCGCGTGCTAACGGGGTGCCGCTTATCATTGATAACGCCTATGGTACGCCTTTCCCTAATATTATTTTCGAAGACGTGACCCCGTTTTGGAACAGCAACACCATATTGTGTATGAGCCTATCTAAGCTTGGTCTACCGGGCGTTCGCTGTGGCATTGTGATAGCGAACGAAGAGATAACCCAAGCACTGTCTAACCTTAATGCCATCATTAGCCTAGCACCAGGTGGATTTGGCCCCGCTATCGCCAAGCATATGATTGAGTCTGGTGATTTGCTGCAGTTGAGCGAAAACGTCATCAAGCCTTTCTATCAACAAAAGTCTGAGTTTGCGGTCGCCTTATTGCAACAATCGATTACCGATAGCCGATTTAAAATTCATAAACCTGAAGGTGCTATGTTCCTCTGGCTCTGGTTTGATAAGTTACCTATCACCACCATGGAGCTGTATAGCCGACTAAAAGCGCGCGGTGTACTCATTGTCCCCGGCGAGTATTTTTTCTTTGGATTAGAGGAAGATTGGGAGCATGCTCATCAGTGCTTACGCATGAACTATGTGCAAGATGAAGCTAAAATGCGGGCTGGCATCGCCATTATTAGCGAAGAAGTAACAAAAGCTTACGCTGAAACCTCTCAAAACTGATCGAAAAAACGAGTCGATGGCATCTACTTATATAAAGCTGTTCATATCACAGCTTTATATAAGGCTTTCATATGACAACTTAAATATTTGGCTATTCACGCCACCATTTAAATAGATGCAGTAACGCAAAGGCGCCATGGGCAAAGAAATAAATCTGAATAAATGTCACACAGAGCTTATGAACTGACAGAAGTAATTCGCTTGGACCACTAATATTAACGACTAAAAACCACATTCCACCCGTTGTTAAAGCAAGCAGCAAAGCGAGCAGCCCTAATCCTTCTACGGTTGCAGCTAATCCTGCAGGCTTAGGCTCTGGAAGCCTTCCCTTTAACAAGCACTCAATATCTTCTTTAATCCCTTCGTAACGTCCAAAAAACCACGGATACAGATCGAGTAATTTACGCCGCATAATAACTTTTATGGCAAAAATAATGCTTAAGGGAAACAACACCAATCCGGCATAAATATGAATAAATGCAAGATCTGCAATATTATCCAGTTGGGTGTCACCATGTACATGCATTAGTGAACTAGAAATCAGCTGAAATAACACTCCAATCATGACAGCAAAGTGCAGGTACTTCTCTAGAAAAGGTAGCGACTTAAAAAGCACTTTAATCCCTTGTCTTAATTTCACATTCATTTCTATAAGCCCTCCCTCTAGCAATACTTATTAATAGATTAGTCATGAAATTCTCAAGCTGTTCGTAAAATTCGACATTTAGCTCATTTGTTTAACTGAATGTCAGTCCACTCCCCCATCGATGCTCACATACAAGTAATATATCGTATTGTTTTATGCTTAATTTCTTAAAACATCTGCCCAAAGCAATGGGTTAGCCTTACAAACAGTAACAAATACGCCATTTAATTTAACTTATAAAATCAGTTAATTGCCACAAAAAACTATAGCTCAGTCTATTTTTTTGAGATAATAAATATTCCCTTACTTATCAATACCTCATCAACAGGCGAATCAACGAATCCATCAACTCCCCCACCAACGAGCTAACTAAATAGCCAATCAAATAACTAATCAAATAGTTAATTTTGATATTTTCCTGTCGCCTTAACCTGTAATCAATGACTCAACTTTTAAAGCCTAACAACCTTCGGGTAACACTCATACTCATCGTAAGGCCTCTTCTGTAAAACCTATTCATGGATAGATTTTACAGAAAGCAACTTTGCTTTTGGTTATGGGAAAATAAAATGAAAAAACTGATACTTGCTGTTGTTGTCAGCAATCTATTGGCAGGCTGTTTCGGCAGCGATAGCTCAAAAGACCCAAGCGTACCGAGTATTCCACCAAGCGATCTGATCCCGGCTAAAAAGACATATCAGGGTAGCTTATTACTCAGTGGCAAACGGTTATCAGGACAGGTAAGCTGTAATGGTCAACCCTTAGGTGACACTGGTATTTTCACATTTACAGATGGTGATAATGTCAGTTGCGCTTATGGCTCGATAGAGCTGCTCAATAAAGACATTCCTTTGCCAGAGGGGTGGAGCCGTGACAGTCATAACGCTATGGCATTAGACATGCAAAATGACTGGACTCATGCAATAAGCATTGCCGATGGCGCAAAGGTCATGACAAAAGTCAGTACCTGCCCCGCTATCACTAATGAGATCTGTTTAGATGAACTAGACAGCTTTGATATCGCTCCCCTTTTTTCAGGTGGCAATAGTACAGAAATTGAAGCGTTTTTAAACCCGCCTGCGGCAGAAGAAACCGATGAAATTGATAAAGCGCCTAGCTCACATGTCGACAACACGTTAACCCCAGAAGTCACTGCAGGCGCCAAACCAGATATCAATGCGGGTTTTGTGTCAGCGGCCGCTGAAGATGCCTACAGCTACAAGCCAAGTGAAGAAGGGCGCATTCTCACAGAAAGTGTGCTGTCTGATAAACAGGGAACGCCTCTTGCTGGAGTCAATTACTACAGCAAATCATCGCGCGGGATCACCGACTCAAGCGGAGTCATGTCTTACCTTTGGGGCGAGACAATTACCCTAGGTTTAGATACCTTCACTTTCGGTTCCGTAAAAGGTAATCAAATTGAATATCAGCTGACTGATGTGTCTAATAGTGAAATCGTTAAACAAAATATTGATACATTAATAGCCCGTTATGCCACCGATAACGGTGACAGCGTTTCTTTTGGTGAGCATGTGCACCAAGTGTTTGCACAATACCCTAACGCCATTAATGAAATCATTAAACTCAATCTACCTAACGGCGCGCAAATCGAGGATACTCAGTATCGCGTGCCTAACGAATTTAACGCGCAGTTTGAAACTGGATTAGCACAAATCATTGATGCAGAGCTAAATCAGGCGCGAGCGTTAAACCATCTTGCTACGCCAGTTTTACACAATAGCCAGTATGTGACTAAGACCTTGCAGCAACTCTATACTGACGTTGACCAGTTCCATGTTTTTCATGACAACTCGTCTTTTTATGGTGAGGTGGGTTATGCACGCTTTATGCGTTCAATGAACACATCAAATACTGCGTTTCCGGTACTGATGCCTCGCAACGATGTTAACTACTGGCTGCCATTTGGGTCAGAGCAAGCTTATCAACGTAACGATGGCTTCCCTTATGTGACTGACGCTAAAATTATTGATGCGAGCTCTAATGTGCTCCTCAAGCGACCTGAAATCGTAGGTGAAGACACCGCAACCTATAACTTGCCCGTTGTCACCGCTGGTGAAATTGGCCAAGGTAATGTCGTGTTTATGGGCAACAGCATGTACCCAAACATTTTAAGTCATCCGTCAAACTATTGGGCCGGTGGTGAAGAAGCGGGTAAAGACAACGGCAGCATGCCGCTATTTTTTAAAAACATGTTCACTTGGTTTGCCCCTCAATATCAACATGGCAATACTTCAGTTAATGTCGGTTCAAACATTAATAAGGTTTGGAAATCGAACGTTAACTCTAACCAAACGTATGATTTCTTTATCGACGATTCATACAAATTAAATGTTGAGTCACTCGCTTCAGGCAGTTATGACGGACTTGAGCCACAGACTACGCCAATCTTAATTTTACAAGCCTATGAAACCGGCCTATTTGGTGATGGCATGAGCGTAAAAGTACTTGCCGACATCACTAAGCCATTACTTTCTGCGACAGATATTACGGCGTTGATTAAGTACATCAACGCAGGCGGAAATGTATTGTTCATGGACGGGATTGAGCAATTAAATCCTGAGCCCATTGCGCGCCTAGCTGATACTGCAGGGATCTCTTTAGGTGGCGCAAACCTTGCGCGCACAAGGCAAGGTTACTGCGGTGAAAGCTATTACTGTCAAGCCCCAAGCCCTAACCCACGTGCGAGCTTACAAGACACACTAGTCACTTATGAAAAGTTTGATGACATGTCAAAGTTTGTTGTTAACGCTGACGGTACGGTGACTTTTCCATCGCCTATCGATAAACCTCAGTTCGGCATTGCTCAATACAAAACCCAGGATGTTAATGGAGAAGAGCGCAATAACTTCGCATTTTTCAGCGTTAAAACTGAAGAGCAACGTTTGGCTGCCGTGGCGACAATCCAAACCGCTTTCCCAAAAGTCAAAGAGTGCACTGATGCGAGTTATGACTATGAAATAGGCTGTATCGAAACCCGTCAAGGGCATGGCTATACCACAGGAGGCACGTATTTCAGACCACGATTTACCCGTTATGAGATTAGCCCTGATGTGGTAAATACTATGGTTAAAGCCGCTAACCTTGGGGCTAACGTTGAAAAACTCTATCAACACGAAATTTACTACCGCAGTAAAGGCAGTCAAGGTACCCGTCTATCATTAAATGAGTTGAATCAAACATATGACAACTTATCCGTCTGGCTGTGGAATGACGAGCAATACTCCTATAACGCTGAAGTGCAAGATGAGCTAGGTTTTAAGAAGGCGACTGAATTCTTAAACTGTTACACCTCAAACCAGCATCAGCCTGATAATGCCTGTGCCACTGAAACCGAGGCTAAACTAAAAAGCTACCACATGCTAACGGATAGTGGTGAGCTAAACCCAAGCTACCCATTAAACTATCAAGAAAAACCACTCACCAGGATCATGCTTGGCCGTTCATATTGGGACAATGAGATAAGTGTTGATACGTCTATTTACCCTGGAAATACCAGCGCTAGTGGCGGCAATGCTAGCGTACACATTGAAACGTTCAATAATGCTGTCGTAGGTACGGCAAATAACATGCAATCCACCGGGTTATGGGCCGTAAAGCGAGGCGTTGTGACCGTCAGTGGTAATCATGACGCAACGATTACAGTGGCTCTTGTGGATGATGTCACGGGTAAGCATGAACATGAACTGGCATTAAAGCGCCCTTCTCGAGTGCAAAAGTCTTGGTCCCATACAGCAGGTGCAACAACTGAAATTATTGCCCCTTATGGCGGACTCATCTATATAAAGCCTGCATCGACACAAACTCACAATCAAGTTGAGTTTAGCTTTACAGGCGTATTAGAAGCATCTCTTTGGAAAAATGGTCTATGGCAAAATCCAATAAACCTTGATGTGCCACTTGCAGAAATCAATAGCGGCCACTTTGTTTACACAACCCCGGTTAATAATGTTACTGACACTAATATTCAAGCATTTGCCGATGGTATGAATGTTTTTGCTGAAAAAGCCAGTGATTTCCACGCGCGAAATAACACCCTGGGCAATATGCGCTTTACCGGGGAGTTATTGCCTGAGCACTCTCATCGCTTTGTTAATGATGTGCAAATATCAATTGGTGCTGCGCACTCTGGATACCCAGTAATGAGCACCACCTACAATCGAGATGCCAATACCATCCCGACCCAACCTGAAAATGACTGGTTATTGTGGCATGAAGTCGGCCATAACTTGGCTGCTGCGCCGTTTAATGTCAAAGGTGCAACTGAAGTTGCCAACAACTTGCTCGCTCTGTACATGCAAAATCATCGAGATAACGGTAACGGAGAAATGGATCGGGTAAAGACTGATATTCAAAAAGCACCTATGCTGATCAGCCGAGATCACGGCCATGTATGGAGCCATGGTAATGCAGGTTCACGCCTAGTGATGTTTGCACAATTAAAAGTATGGGCTGAAACTCACTTTAACATTGCAGATCATTTTGATGGCCAAACAGTGCCATCTTACTATGGCCAAGATGAAGGCTGGAACATGATAATTATGATGCACCGTGAAGCTAGAAACAGTGACAACCAATCGTGTTCGTCGCAAAACTCTAATCGCTTAAATGAGGGTGATTTACTGATGGCTTGTGCCTCAGAGGTGTCGGGATATGACCTCTCAAGCTTCTTTGAAGCATGGAACCCAAGTGAGGTGTCGGTCGTCACTGCAGATGGAAGCCGAGATTATCAAGGTGGTATTACTGCAAAAGGCCTTAATTATGTGCAGTCTTTAGCGCTACCAGTCCCAGAGCAAAAACCTGAAGCCATTGATAGCATTCACTTGCATTGACCATATTCATTTTCATTGATCATATTCGATCTGATTAGTCATTAATTTAAAGCCCCTTATACAACTAAGGGGCTTTTTTAAAACCTCCGCACAATACTCTGTCAATACGAGTCAGCTTACAAATAGTCAATGCAGTTACCCCATCTATTTGTTTAGATAACTTTAAGCCTAACTCGCTGCAGACAAGTTCACGTCGAAAAGAAAGTGAGATATTCGTTTTAATTAAACCGCTTTCGTGATGCAGATCACCTTTTTAAATACTGATTTAACTAACAATTGTATTAACTCATTGCACTGTATTCGAAATGCAATAGAACAATGAAAAGATAAGGGTCGTTCAAGGCGCATCATTGGCCTTTAATTTTTATCGGACTTTACACGGATGAACGTAATGACTTAGAGCAAAAAAGTAATTTTCAATTCATGTGCTATTTTTTACATAGTGGTTTTTTTGTTTAAAAAACTGTAAGCCTAAAGCAAACAAAACCACTGCATAACAAATACCTAAATCACTGACTGGCTAAGTATCGTTTGTTAGCTCTACTAGAGAACAAACAACTTAGAACGATTTAATACATATTTGAGAGAAAAATATGAAACAAACAGAAAAAAAAGGGATCAGTATATTTGCCTTAGCGATGCTTAACATTGTTGCTGTGGTGAGTTTACGAGGGTTACCCGCAGAAGCTGAATATGGGTTGAGTTCAATATTTTATTATATTTTTGCCGCTATTGTTTTTTTAGTGCCTGTTTCTTTAGTCGCTGCCGAGCTAGCAACAGGTTGGTCGGAAAAAGGAGGGATATTCCGCTGGGTAGGTGAGGCATTTGGCCCCAAACTTGCCCTAATTGCCATTTTCATGCTTTGGATTGAGGTAACAGTTTGGTTCCCAACCGCGTTAACTTTTGGTTCGGTATCTCTTGCGTTTATGGGCCCAGACCAAACATGGGATCAATCCTTATCCGAAAATAAATTCTTTGTTCTTGGTATTGTGCTTGCCATTTATTGGCTAGCAACATTTGTCGCCCTACGTGGCACAGAAGCCTTCTCAAAACTTGCTAAATGGGGTGGTTTAGTCGGTACTGTTATTCCAGGTATTATCCTTATCGTATTAGGTTTTTCATATCTTTTTGCAGGTAATACGCCACAAATCGAATTAGCTTGGAAAGATGTTATTCCCGATTTTTCTAACTTTAATAACGTTGTTCTTGCAGCCAGTATTTTCCTCTTCTATGCCGGTATGGAAATGAACGCTATCCACGTTAAAGAAGTTGATAATGCTCCTCGAAATTACCCTATTGCCATTGGTATTGCGGCATTAGGTACAGTGTTAGTTTTCGTCTTAGGTACGTTGGCAATTGCTTTTGTTATTCCTCAGTCAGAGATTAACTTAACCCAGAGCTTATTAGTGGCCTATCACGACATGTTTGTTTGGGCTGGAATTGGCTGGGCTGCACCTGTGATGGCCGCCTGTTTAGCGCTTGGCGTATTAGCAGGGGTTGTTGGCTGGGTTGCAGGCCCATCTTCGGCATTGCTTGTGGTCGCAAAAGGCGGTTACCTTCCTCGCTTTTGGCAGCAAACCAATAAGCATGGCATGGCTACGCACATCATGATGGCGCAGGCGCTGCTGGTTACATTAATTTCAACGGTTTTTGTAGTCTTACCTTCAGTGCAAGCGGCTTACCAAATCTTAAGCCAGTTAACGATTGTGCTCTATCTCATCATGTACTTAATGATGTTTGCCGCAGCCATTTACTTACGCTACAGCCAGCCTAATCGTCCTCGCCCTTATAAGATTCCAGGTGGCAGTATCGGTATGTGGTTGATTGCAGGTTTAGGCTTTATTGGCTCATTAACCGCTTTCCTGTTCTCATTCATTCCACCATCACAAATCGCAGTCGGAAGTCCCGAAACCTTTGTCGCCATTTTGGTGATACTCACTATCGTCTTTGTCTCAATCCCCTTGTTTATTTATAAAGCACGTAAACCACATTGGCGCGATCCTGAAGTCACGGACTTTGCACCTTTCACTTGGGAAATTGAAGATAAGCATCCTGGTGTGATTAATACATCCGATAAAGTGACTCACACGTTACATCAGCCTAACTAACTCGTTTGCAAGCAGTCGAATTCGAGTAGTTAAAGATAAACATTCGAGGATAAATGATGGTCTTATTAGCCGATGTTATGCAGCAAGCATACGACAAGTACAAAGACAAACATGGCGGAAAAAATGCGTCTTATATTCCGTACTTAGCACAAGTGCCTTCAGAGTTAACCGGAATCGCTTTTGTGTCTGTTAACGGTGAAATCACCTCCTTTGGTGACAGTGACTATCACTTTGCGATTGAATCAATCTCAAAAGTGATTACCTTAGCCTTAGCATTAGAAGAATCGGGCAGTGAAGCAGTCCATAGCAAAATTGGCGCAGATCCAACAGGACTACCTTTCAACTCTGTTCTTGCACTAGAGATGCATAATGGCAAGCCGCTCACGCCTCTAGTGAATGCTGGAGCGATTGCAACGGTGAGTTTAATCAAGGCGGATGACAAAGAGCAACGCTGGCAAAAAATTCTCGACTGTCAGTCACGCTTCACTAACAGTGCGACTCAATTATCCGATGAGGTTAATCAATCAGAGCAAACAACGAATACTCACAATCAAGCTATCTCTTTACTATTAAAGTCAGCTGGCAATATGTATAGCGATCCCCTTGAGGCTTGTGATGTTTACACGCGTCAATGCTCAACGTTAATTAACTGCATAGAGCTTGCAACAATGGGAGCCACGCTTGCTAATAGTGGATTTAATCCATGTAGCAAACAAACCGTTATCCACTCAAAAAACGTGTCGCATATTCTTGCCGATATGATGATGGAGGGGCTATACGAGCGTTCTGGTGACTGGGCTTATGATGTGGGAGTACCGGGTAAGAGTGGCGTGGGGGGCGGTCTTGTTGCTGTTATCCCAAATGTTGGTGCTCTTGCCAGCTTCTCGCCTCCTTTAGATCCTGCCGGAAACAGTGTCAAAGGACAGCTGATGATAAAACATATCTGCCGTTTAATGGGCTGGAATATGTTTCACACTCAGATTGAGCAGTAATTAGTTAAAAATACGGTATTAAACCATCCCCAAAAAAGACTCAGAGAGTGCTCAACCGGCACTCTCTGACGCTCTTAAAATTCATCGTTCCCTCAGTCACAAAAGCTAAGCTAGCAGTAAGCCTTTTGGCATTGATTAGCTATACAACTGACTAGACTTACAATTCCATCACAGTGAACACACCATTTAAATTAGTTTACAAAATCAACCCTCGCCTAGGCTGGGGTTGGGGCGTAAACAAAACAAAAAACAACAGGCAAAAATTAACAATAAAATACTCAGCAAGCAGTAAACCTACAGACTAATATTATTTACAAGCCGCGAATTAATAGACAATTTTACTGCCGCCAATTGCCGAGGAAATATCATGCCCTTATCGAACAAAGAAAAGGCCATCGCCCTGTTAAACAGTATTCAAAGTGGCAGTAACGCGCCAATTGCCTACATCAATCCGAATAAATACATCCAACATAATCTAGATATTGCTGATGGATTAGCTGGATTTGGTGCCGTCATGAAAAATGCACCTGTTGGCGGATTTAAAGTTAAGGTGATACGCGCTTTTGAAGATGGTGATTACGTATTTACCCATAGCGACTACGATTTTTTTGGTGAAAAAATTGGCATTGATATCTTTAGATTTGAAGATGGGCTTATTGTTGAACACTGGGATAATTTAATCGCAAAAAGTCCACAGCCCAATCCGAGCGGCCATACTCAAATCGATGGTGAAACAAAGATAACAGACTTCGATAAGACTGATGCGAACAAAGCCACTGCCAAGGGGTTCATCACCACCGTATTAGTGGGACAACAATTTGACCAGGCACCAAACTTTGTTGACGCCAATAATTACACCCAGCACCACCCCGACATTGCAGATAACCTTTCGGGGCTCGCTATGGCGCTGCAGCATATGGGCGAGAATGGGATCCACATGCTCTATGATGTTAATCATATTACCTTAGGTGAAGGCAACTTTACTTTAGCTGTGAGTGAAGGCAATTTTGCCGGTAACCCTACCGCCTACTTTGATCTGTTGCGATTAGACAATGGCAAAATTGTAGAGCATTGGGGGGTCATGTCGACTATCCCTGTTAAATCTGAATGGAAAAATGATAATGGAAAATTTGGGTTTAAATAATCAAATTGACTTCATATCAAACCGTTTATGGCTGGGCATTCATTGGCTAATAAAACGCTAAGCTGCGCTTTATATAGCAATGGATGCTCTGCGACTAACTAACACAAACAAGGTGAGTTAAAGATTTAGCTCCGACCAAAATCTGACAAACATAGCGCTGAACACTAAGGTATAAAGTGCGAATAATATTTTTGAGAATAAGTATGTTACTGACTAAATAAAACATGTTAAGCATGTGATTTAGAGCCATCAAAGGGAAGTGTATATCCTTATGTTATTAAAGCATTATTTATCAACTCGCCAGTACACAGAAACACTATGTGCCCCATTGGAAATTGAAGATTATGTTCCACAAGCTATTGAATATACTAGCCCGCCTAAATGGCACCTAGCCCATACAACGTGGTTTTTTGAGCGCTTAATTCTTAAGGCCTACGCTGATAATTACTGCGAATTCAATGCCGATTTTGATTTTCTATTCAACAGCTATTATCAAACGCTGGGCGAGCGCGCCATACGTTCACAGCGTGGCTTATTTACCCGCCCAACCGTTAAACAAGTCTATCTATATCGACAATATGTTGATGAGCAGATGCGTCTGTTATTGAGCCGCCCCCTCTCAGATGAGCTCTATGATCTTGTCACATTAGGCATCAATCATGAACAGCAACACCAAGAGTTATTAATAACTGATTTAAAATATATGCTGGCATTAAATCCACTCTATCCGGAGTATTCACCCGAGTTTACCCTCGTTACAGATACGAACCAACGAGATGGCTGGACTCGAATCAAAGAAGGAATGTATGACATTGGCCATCAGCAACAATCTTTTTGCTATGACAATGAACTAGGGCTGCACAAGGTTTGGCTATCGAAGTTTCAAATCGCAAATGCATTGGTGACTAATGGCGAATATATCGCATTTATTGAAGATGGCGGCTATACCCAGTTTAGCTATTGGTTAGATGAAGGCTGGGAATGGCTCAAATCAGAACAGATTAGCGCTCCTCTTTATTGGAAAAAAATCAACGACCAATGGCATTACTACACCCTAGCAGGACTTAAGTTACTCGACCCCAATGCGATTCTTGCTCATATCTCCTTTTATGAGGCCAATGCTTTTGCCTGCTGGAAGAAGATGCGTTTACCTACAGAGTTTGAATGGGAAGTGGCATCACAACACCTTGATTGGGGCAAACGCTGGGAGTGGACATCCTCCGCCTACCAAGCTTATCCAGGATTTCAAATAAGTGCTGGCGCTGTAGGTGAATACAACGGCAAATTCATGGTAAACCAAATGGTACTTCGCGGCGCGTCTGTTGCTACCGCTAAGAGTCACCAACGTTACACTTACCGCAATTTTTTTCATCCTCATTTGCAGTGGCAATTGTCAGGAATACGCTTGGTAAAAGATCATGATTAAACAATTTATTGATGACGTAAATAACGGCCTAAGTCAGTCACAAAAACAGCTACCCTCTAAATATTTCTATGACAAAAAAGGCGATGAGCTGTTTGTTAAAATTATGAGTTTAAAAGAGTACTATCTGACAAGATCTGAAATGGAGATCTTTAGCGAACAGGTGCACAGCATTATCGCTGCCCTAAAGCTTAATCAATCGAGCTACTTTGAACTTATCGAGCTTGGCGCTGGCGATGGCACTAAAACCCGAAAATTGCTGCAAGCGTTATCCGATGAAGGTTACCAATATGATTATATGCCCATTGATATCTCTAAAAATGCATTAGATAAGCTTGAGCACTCACTCGCTAAGGAGTTGCCCAATGTCTGTGTTAAACAACAACATGGGGATTACTTTTCAATTCTAGAGTCATTAAAAAATAGCCATCATCCCAAGGTATTGCTGTTTTTAGGCTCCAATCTTGGCAACATGCCTGACAATACTGCGACAGAGTTTATCTATAATCTGGGTAAAAGCCTCTGTGATGGTGATAAATTACTGATTGGCCTAGATATGGTTAAGTCCGCAGATATTGTGCTACCCGCTTATAATGACCAACAAGGAGTCACCCGAGATTTTAATCTCAATCTACTTCAGCGGATCAATACCGAACTCGATGCTGACTTTAATCTTGAATTATTCGACCATAGCCCTGAATACACTGAGCAAGAAGGAATAGCAAAGAGCTACCTTAAGAGTTTATGCGATCAGAGCGTCAGCATTAAGGCCACAGGAAAGGTTTATCAATTCAGTACAGGCGAAAAAATTCATACCGAAATATCCCGTAAATACAGTGATGCGATTTTTGACCGCATTTTGTCTCCGACCGATTTCGTCATTACAAGCAAGTTCACTGACAGTCAGCAGTACTTTGCCGATTATATTTTAACTCGCGTATGTACTAAACCCAATAAATGAATATCGCAAAGCAACAGTCAAGTGCGAACAATCTCCAAGAATTGGGGTTATTGGGGCTGGGGAGTCGAACAACCCAGTTCTATTTCGAGCAATTAAATCGCCAATATCATGCTCACTTCTCTAAAGATAGCACCTGCCCTTTATTGCTGTTAAATACCAACTTTGACGAATTTAATCCCTACTTACCCGATCAACATAGCAAACTACAACCTGCCTTAATTCGCTATTTAGAACGATTGCAGCGTATTAATGTACAACGCGTCATTATTCCCAATATTACCTTGCACGAGAGTGTCGACTACATCCAATTAGATGATGGGAAGTACCCAGAGATTATTAATCCGATAGCGGCAACCATTGAGCGGCTAAAAGAGGATAAACAATGGCAAGTCGTGCTTATAGGCTCCTTTTACAGTATGAATTCCAGCAAACTTTTCAAGCAATTTAATGATGCTGGGATTGCTGTGACAGTGCCTAGCGAGCAAATAATGCGGAGGATTGATGCTATTCGTAAACGTGTATATCGCTATTGTGAACATGAGCAAGATAGTGATGAGCTATTAACCTTAATCGCAAGCTATCAAGCTCACAGCACCGTTGTAATTGCGTGCACTGAACTATCTATTGTCTCCCAAGCTAAATCGGCGTCGATTTACGATATGGTGACGATTCAATTGCACGAGGCCATCAAGCCACTTTTATAGCTCAAGCTTATGCAGACTGACGACACTAAGGAGTTCACCACTATGAGTATAAAACTATGGGTATAAAACTATGAGTATGAAACTAGAAAACGCCAAAAACCTTTACCTTAAGGGGATTAGAGATGGCCACCCTAGAGAAGCCGTCACAGCTTATACCGGAGATCGCTATACTCAACACAGCACAGGAGTTGGTGATGGCATTGAGGGATTTGTTGCCTTCTTTGAGCCTTTTATTAAGCGCTGCCCTGTAAGAGATATCCAAGTTATTCGCGCTATTGTCGACGGCCAATATGTTTTTTGCCACGTTTACCAAAGCCTCAACAATGGTGAAGCAAAATGGGTCACAGCCGATCTATTTGATACCGACAGTAATGACAAGATTATTGAGCATTGGGATGTGATACAAGAATATGCAGAACATACCGTATCAGGGCGCAGTATGATAGATGGCCCCACGACAGTTGAAGACTTGCAGAAAACCGATGCAAACAAAGCTCTGGTCAGTCAGTTTTGTCAGGAGATTTTAATCGATGGCAAAGTCGATACCATCGACCAGTTTATTTCAGAACAAGACTTCCACCAACACAACCCCTATATTGCCGATAATTTACTCGGATTGGATAAACATTTAAAACTATTGGCTGAGCAAGGGGTCAGCGAAACATATCATAAAATCCACCGTATCATCGGACAGGGAAACTTTGTAGTGGCCTTTAGCCACGTAATAAAAAATGACGCTGATTGGTGCGTATTTGATCTGTTTCGAGTCAAACATGGGAAAATCGTCGAGCATTGGGATATCCAGGAAAAGATTTTACCCAAAGCGCAATGGGGTAATAGCGGTAAATTCTAAGCTTACCTCCCCGCTTATTAGGGAGTAAGTAACTAGGTGGTAGCATGGCTATTAACATTCAAGAGATCCAAGCTAAATCAATCGTATGTGCCACTAAAGTGCCGAGTGCAGATTATGTTATAAACCCTTACACTGGCTGCCAATTTGCCTGTATGTATTGTTTTGCCAGCTTTATGGGACGATTTATTGGGGAAAAGATTAACAACTGGGGCAACTATGTCTATGTAAAAACCAATGCCGTTGAATTGATGCAAAAGGAAATATTGCGCCTATTAAAAAAATCCCCACATCCAAGGATTTCAATCAGTACTGTTACCGATCCCTACCAAAGAGTAGAAAAGCAATACCGGTTAACTCGTGGAATTTTACAAGTGTTTGCAGATAAGAATTATCAAGGTCGAGTGAGTATATTAACCAAATCGCCCATGGTGTTTGACGATGTAGAGCTATTAAGAAAAATTCCGAATGCTGAGGTCGGCATTTCGATCACCACAACGGATGATAAACTAAGCCGTTTTTTAGAAGTTCAAGCTCCCTCAGCAAGCGCCCGATTAAAAACATTAAAAAAGCTCAATGATGCAGGGATAAAGACCTATGTATTTGTTGGGCCATTATTACCCCATATGACTCTGAGACCTGAACTGATCGATAAACTCTTTTTTGAAATCAAACAAACTGGCACAAACGATATAAAGATTGAATACCTAAATTTACCCAAATATGTCCGCCCGAAATTAAATGAATTATTAAAAACAGAGCCGAAAGACGTTCAGGACATTTACGCAACATCTCAACTCCAACAGTATCGAGATGAGATGGAGCCAATGTTAAGAGCTAATCTTGCTAAGCATGGATTAACATTGCGGTTTGATGAAATCATTCATCATACAACCAATCAAAACCTAAAAGAGAAATGAGCTATCAACCAAAACTTAACAACAAATATTTAATTTGAATTGATAAGATGACAGCTCAGTCTTTTAGACATTTACTTTAGACATTTACGATGGGTTATTGGCTGAGTTAAAAACCTGCCTGACTTGGCTGAATAGAGCTATGGCTCACTCCTCACGAACAGCAAACCTGTCTCTACAGTCAGACCGTTTACACATTGGCATCAAACTTTTTTAATTAAGCTGACAACAAACAGTAATAATACCGCCCCCACTGTCGCGGTAATGATTGCACCAATAAAGCCACCGCTTTCAATACCAAATAAACCAAATACATAACCGCCGACAATCGCACCGATAATACCAATTACAATATTACCGAGTAAGCCAAAGCCACCACCTTTGATAATGTTGCCAGCTAACCACCCCGCTATCGCGCCAATGGCTAAGAAAATCAATAATGCTGTAATATCCATGATGTGTGTTCCTTTAATATATGGTTGATAAAAATCAACTATGTTTGAATAACATCAATGAGTATAGTCCAGCCGCAAATGTCAGTGCCGAGTCATTATTATATCGCTTGTTAGTGCTAGCCCATAATTGAGTAATCAGTCAGCGACTCACACGCATTTTATGCTTTAATTTGCTGGTAAGGCTTTTACGGATTGCAAGATCAGCCGTGTGATGGCCTCTCGTTTATAAAGATCCTTTATCCGATTTGGCGTATCAATATTCAACGCAAAAAACACTGGACCAGTTGGCCATTCAACCCAACCTACCCACCAGCCATATTGACCTTGCCAACCCGTTTTAGCCCGTAAAACCCAATCCCTACCCGCTTCAACAATCATAATATCTTTAACTATTAACTGATCAGCCAAATCAAACACTAATTGATTTCGATATAAAGCCTGTAAAAATTCAATTTGTTCTGTGGCTGAGATTGCCAGTTTACCGTCTATCCAATAGCTGCCGCCGTCTGCGGTTACTACCTCAAAGCGCGGGTCAGCATTTCCGTATCCAATTCGCGATAAATATTGCTGCGCCTTTTGCTCACCTATCTGCTCAGCAAAGATGTCGTAAACCCACACCGCCGAATTACGCATGGCTGATCGCAGGTTTTGATCTTGATTATGCGGCGCAAAACTTCGTTTAACGCCATCCCATTTAAACACTTGAAACTCATCAGTGACGATCTTTGAGTCCAGTGCAAACAGGCTGTGGGGAATTTTAAACGTCGATGCTGGAGAGTAGCGTTTAGCGGCCCTTGTCTTATCATAAACCCACTTGTTAGATTGAGTCATAGGATTGACTTGACGTTCATCGACGACAACTATCGTGCCTTTAGCTTCAAATTGATTGAAATACCGCTGCCAATCTGGGCGTTCATCAAGTGCAATTTCTAGCGGGTTTGCCTCTGCAATTAACGGTAAACAAACAGAGGTGACTATAGCGAACAATATCAGACCAGACCTCATAACAGAGCACCTATTGAGTATGGCTGGCATAACAACCTTTACTGCCAGCTTTTTTAAATCAAACCCCATTACACTTAGCAAACGTTTTTTCCTTAAGTTTCTCTTCTCTTACCACTTAGACAATACCACCTAGACCATACTATCTAGGCAACACCGCTCAAAACAATTACCATCGTGTGTCTTGTTACCGGTTCTCTTGTTGTCGGGTCTATAACTACCTTCTCTAGACCCATCTGAACCATCTAGAATCAGGCAAACCAGTCATACTGCGCCGATAACAGCTTAACGCTCATCGCTATCGACATAACTACCACGAGTGGCTTAATGATTTTGGTGCCTTTTGTTAATACTAAGCGAGAACCCAGTGTTGCTCCTATCGCTTGACCAATTAACATCACGCCGCCTAGCATCCAAAAGACTTTACCACCAATGGCGAAGAAAATAAGCGATGCGATGTTGGTAGAAAAGTTTAAAATTTTGGCATGCGCGGTGGCTTTTGCCAGCCCATAACCCGCGAGCGATACAAACGCTAGCGCAAAGAAGCTGCCTGTTCCTGGGCCAAAAAATCCGTCATAAAAACCGACACCTAAGGCTGCAGTAAAAGCAAATACACCCGGAGTGAGTACTTGCAACTTATCCTCTTCACTGATTTTTTTCGAAAATAGAAAGTAACCACCGATGGCTAACATCAAGAAAGGTAAAAACACCTCTAAGAACGCGGGATCGATCATCTGAACTGCAATCGTGCCTAACGCTGCACCAACAAATGCAAACGCGATACTCAACTTCATATCACTGAGCTTCACCATGCCCTTGCGCACAAAGTAAAAGCTCGCAAAAAAACTACCACCACACGCTTGCAGTTTGTTGGTCGCCAATGCAACTGTAGGAGGCAAGCCCGCCCACATTAAAGCAGGTATGGTTAACAGCCCGCCTCCCCCCGCAATAGCGTCAATAAAGCCCGCCAACATAGCCACAAAAAATAACAGTGTAATAAGCTCAACAGTAAGATCTAGAGTCATGATTTAATAACAAATAATTAGAGTGGTGTTATTAGACGTGGTTTGCAGTTAAAACACAAAGGAGTTATTGTTCATTATAAGTGAGTTTATCTCACACTAAAGACAAATAAGGCCCACCTAATGTACCTACACCTTCCTCCTTTAAATGCACTTCGAGCCTTTGAAGCCTCAGCTCGGTTAATGAGTTTTACGCTGGCAGGCAAAGAGCTATTTGTTACACATGGTGCTATTAGCAAGCAGGTTAAACTACTGGAAGAGTTTGTGGGGATGCCGCTGTTTATTAGGCAACATAGAAGTCTTAAATTAACAGATGAAGGTGAACGCTACTTTATTAATGCACAAGCTGCCCTACAAACTATTAATAATGCAACTAGCGACTTAATGACTCAACCTCTTAGAACCCAAACCCTAGCGATTAATGTTTTACCTAGCCTGACTATCAGTTGGCTTATCCCAAGAATGGAAGAGTTTAAGTCACGCTATCCTCATCTCTATGTTGACTTATCAATCGGAGATTTTGAGGTCGACTTTAACAAGGCAAACTTTGACATAGCCATACGCAGTAGCACCACCGTGCCCAAAGCGGCCAATGTATTAACCTTGATGGATGAAGATTTGTGTCTAGTCTGCTCACCAGAGTTAGCCCTTACTCTCACCAACCTTAACGACATCAACAATATGACGCTGCTGCAGCATACGACTCGACCGGGTTTATGGCAGTTGTGGGCACAAAGTGTTGGTATTACCCTCACCACAGAAAAGAAATTTGGTGTGGAACATTTCTATATGCTGAGCCAAGCTGCTGCTAGTGGTATGGGAGTGGCTCTTATTCCACGCTTTTTTATTGAAGATGAGCTTAAAAGCGGCAAACTGGTGATCCCATTTAAAGCAGATTTCACCAGTCCTTATCGCTATTACTTATTAACGCCAAAATCGAGCAACCTGCCGTTAAAAGTACAATCTTTTATCGACTGGCTACTCGAGCTTTTTAGCCCTTACCGGCAGCACTAACCCTGTTTGATAATAACCTTAACCTATTGAGTAACATTATTTTCAGCTAAATCAAACATCTCTAAGTAATTCATACCGGCATGAACACTCAAGTCGAAGTTAAGCACTTTATGACAAACATCATACAGTGCTTCGCCAAACCACTGCCTATCAAACGCTTCCAGTGCTTTAATGATGCCAGCATGGCCTAAATCCCCTTTCAAACTCTCCGGTGCCATGGCATCAACAAAGCTTGCGACTAAGCCATAAAGATCTCTCTCAGCTTCGCCTTCAACTTCCCACAGCCTTGGGTCTGCATACTGAGATGCATAATGACTCGCCGCAATATCTAGGCCAATACCAAAATTAACCAATATCGCTTTATTTGGATTACAAATGATGTTCTTAGGACAGATTGCGCCGTGATAAATATCCATTTGATGCATGTATTGCAGACCGGTTAGCAACTGAGTAAACCACATTAAGGGTTGCCCAAGACGGATCTCTTCAAGCTCGTCGATAGATACGCCATATTCCCACGCACGTGCGATAAACAGATTGTCACTCTGAGGCAATTGACCAAAGGCCAATACTTTTTCAATATGAGGGTGATAAACCTTAGCAAGTGTGCGATAGATATTGCTCAGCATCGGCCAGTTAGCTTGCACTTTACTGTAGATTGACACACCGCACTGATATTGGCCTTGCAGATGCGTGGCGCGCCAGAACTGACTGGTTTCTTTAGCCGCAATAAACTGCTCTAGCTTAAAGTGGTGATCAATAATCGCACCAGCAGTGATGTCAACTTTCTCAGGAACAGTGTCGCATACCCCATGATCGATCAATGCCGACAAGTCACTACGCAGGGCATCTAAGTCGGTTGTGCTGCCAGCTATTGCCTCGCGATACCATTGATAAATCCGAGGTTGTTGCGTTTGCTCTGCAATCGTAAGGAAACCTTCTGCATAGGCTTTAATGTCTTCGTTATTGCTAACATTATCTTTGATGTCGATAAACTCGACGTCCCCCATATCAGAGACAAAAATACAATTACTGGTCCAACCGCCTACGGTAAAGCCTCTGCGATGGATCTGTTGCAATCCAGTTACGCTGCGCCGCAGTATTTCAAGTAATTGATAGGTGGTCATCTGCTCAGACTGGAGCACATTAAGTGGCACACCACGTGGCATACGGATAGGAAGCACTAACTGCTCACCGTCTTGGATCAGTGGTGCACAATAGGGAACACCACAACATCCAGATAGAGATTGCAGACGCAAGAACTCACTTCTGAGCTGTGCTTCATGCGCCTCTGATTGATTGCTGTCAGTAAATTGGGTGGGGATAAGCACTTTTAGTAACCAGGGGGCAGTCCATTCACCGGGATTATATTCAGCTTGCCAGACTTCAAGCCCACTTTGTATAAACAAGCATTTAAGTTTCGTGAAGTCGTGAATTTGATTATTACGTTTCTCTACCACTGCAACTTGGCCAATGGTTTCCAATACCAGCTCTTTTTGGGTATCGGTTACTTGATGCTTCCTTGGCGCAGTTAGCCCCCACTCCTTGGTTAACGCGTCGACAATTTGCTTAGGGGTATAAATACTGAGCGAGCCCTGCTGTTTTTCAAGCTCAATTTCTTCACCTTTACGGCCGGTGACAAATACCATGCCTTGGCACCAAGGCGCATATACGCCAACGGGAATTTTGTGCTTGACGTTACCCGCTAAAACACGTGCAACGTAGTTAGCTTTGGCTAAGCTGTTATCCACTTCTCGGCCATCTAATGACCATGCATGTAAACCGGCATCTAAACGGCCGATATAGCCCTTTACGTCGACCACATACACGCCCCACTCGCCAATCACCAGCGCATCAACTTCCATTGCTTGACCCGATTTGGCAGGGATCTCAACATTTGTCAGTAGGATATAATCTTCAGGGAGCTCATCAGCTAACAACGAAAAAGCCCAACGTTCCGCATCGTTAACTGGGGTTCCAAAACTTATCATTCTTGCCATTCTTGTCTCCTTCTGTGGCAATTATTTTATTTTTCTATTGGCTTCATTTTCATCTGATAGGCACAAAAAAGCCACTAATATAAGTGGCTTAATTTAAATTTGATTGTGCAGCTTGATTTAGTGTTTACAACCATCACCGCACTCATGTGCGTCATCGGCAAAATCGTCATCGCCTTCTTGATGTTGCATCACTCCCCAACCGTCGGTAATACCACCAAACTCTTGGGCAAATTCATGTAGATTCAACTCTTGCTCTACAATAGTGTCATAGGTTGGCACCATGTTTAGGCAAACGATCAGCTCCCACTTACCTGAATCATCATTCAGCAGTAGTTCAATTTCACCTTCAAGATCAGATTTACCTAGCTCTTCAAGTGCTGACTCTGCATCACGTTGATCTTCAAAAACTAAGAAGAAGTCGACATCAAGTGCTACCGATAAGTCGATACCGGCATCAGCCATGGCTTCAAGCATTTTGCCATTATCATCATCTGGAAATTGCATGTTATTCCTCTCTTGTCACTTACTCAGCGATAATTTTAACGCTTTCGCCGTTAAAACTCACAACTTCACCAGCAATCACTTTTTTACGCTTGCGGGTTTCAACTTCGCCATTTACTGTCACGAGTCCTTCAGAAATCACGTGCTTAGCTTCGCCGCCAGCACTTAACATTCCTTGAACTTTCAACACTTTGTATAATTCTATGTATTCTTCGCCTGACTTTAATGTCAACGTTGGAGTATCTGAACTCACGGTATTTCGCCTTAAATAATCAAAACTGTCAGCATTATAGCACCCTATTGAGATGCCTATGCATGCTTTCGAGTGTCGTTAAACTCTTTCTGCTGCTAAGAGTCCATAAACGCAATCATCAAACCATTGCTCACCGATTTTACAATTCTCTCGCAACAGGCCTTCACGCTTAAAGCCGCACTTTTCCAGTACCTTGATTGAAGCAATATTTTGCTCTATACAATAAGCGATAAACTTGTGGGGCCCGTAGGACAGACATGCCCAATCAACAATGGCTTTTAAGCTCTCACTGGCATAACCTCGCCCATGAGCACTTGGATGCATCATATACCCAACCTCTATTTGTCCCATTTCTGCATCACTATTATGCAGCCCAATGAAACCAATAAAGTCTTGTGTATGCACATCTTCGATAATAGTGAGTAACCACTCGCCTACATCGAAATCATTTGCTTTTAATACACGCTCGAACTTATCTCGTATAACGGCTTCAGCCTGAGGTTTACGAACATATTCATTTAGTTGTTCACTTGAATGAGTATATAAAAAACTATCCCAATCGCTTGAGATAACCGTTCTTAACCTGAGCCTATCGGTATACAGTTCGAGCATGCTAATTCCTCTAAAACAAGCTAAGCAGTATTTAGCCTCTGCTTGTTACTTCTAGAAGGTGGTAGCCAAACTGAGTCTTTACAGGGCCTTGAACTTCGTTCAATGGCGCGCTGAAAACCACTTCGTCAAACTCTTTTACCATCATACCTGGGCCAAATGAGCCTAAGTCACCACCTTGGGCAGAAGATGGGCAAGAAGAGTTTGCTTTCGCTACATCACCAAAATCAGCACCATCAAGGATCTGTTGCTTAAGTTCTAAACATTGTGCTTCATTATCAACTAGTAGATGTCTTGCAGTCGCTTGTACCATGGTTTACTCCAATAAAATAAATGTCATTGCCATTTAGGCAAAATAAAACCCTGTCAGTATATACCATTATTTATAGCCAAACGACTTGCAAATAATGACCATACCAACAGGGTTATCGCATCAGTATTAACTTACTTTTGCGCAGCTATCCAATCGTTTACTTTTAGTTCCATCACTTCCATCGGCAAAGAACCTGAAGTGAGGATTTGGTCATGGTAAGCTTTTAAGTCAAACTTATCGCCAAGCTCTTTTTCTGCCTGTGCACGCAGTGACAAAATCTTTAACTGACCGACTTTGTAACTTAGTGCTTGACCTGGAATTGCCATATAACGCTCAACCTCAGCGATAATATCTGATTCCGCCATTGGCGAATTGTCTTTCATATACTGAATCGCTTGCTCACGAGTCCAGCCTTTAGCGTGCAGACCAGTATCAACCACTAAACGCATGGCTCGCAGCATTTCATCTGAAAGCTTACCAAAGTATTGGTACGGGTCATTAAACAGCCCCATTTCAATCCCTAAGTACTCAGCATAAAGTGCCCAGCCTTCTTCAAATGCCGTATAACCGCCAAAACGTTGAAATTCAGGTACACCGGTTAACTCTTGCTTGATAGCAATCTGGAAGTGGTGCCCTGGCGCCGCCTCATGCAATGATAGAGTGGTCATGCCCCACTTAGGCTGCGCCTTAAGGTTATAGGTATTAATATAAAATACACCTGGGCGAGAGCCATCAACAGCTGGCGCATCGTATGAGGCACCCGCTGCCGATTGCTCTCTAAAGCTCTCCACTGGCTTAACCACATAATCAGCTTTAGGCATGACGTTGAAATACTCTGGCATCTGACGATTGATTTGCTCTTTTAGCTCCATATAGCCATCAATCAAACCTTGGCGTTCTGTAAAGAAGTACTGCGGCTCTGATGATAATGATGCAAAAAACTCAGTTAAGTCACCTTCGAAGCCAACTTGAACACGCACTTTATCCATTTCAGATAAAATTCGCGCCACCTCGTCTAAACCAATCTTATGGATTTCATCGACAGGCATAGTCGTTGTTGTGTGAGAGTTAGCAAGGTGTTGATACCACACTTTACCGTTTGGTAGCCCCCACCAACCGTCTGTTGCGCGAGATGATTTAATATAAGTATTTTGAAAGTAATCACGAAGCGCTGTAAGCTCTGGCAACAGCTGCTCTGCAATTAACGCTGTATACTCTTGAGTCAGTGCTTGCTTGTCAGCATCTGAAAATGACTCTGGCATCAAAGTGATCGGTGTATAGAACAAGCTATCAGTCGCGTTATCGACAAGCTGGGCACTCAACTGCGGAATAATACGCTCAACCAGCACTCGTGGCAGGACTACTTTGCTCTCGATACCTTCATCCATACGCACTTGAGCAAGCTTAAGCCACTCAATAAAACCTTGAAGTCGTTTCTCCCAGTTGCGGTAGTCTTCTACAGTCTTAAAGGGCTGCGCACTTTCACCACTACCTAGCTGAACCATGCTAATCACAGTGCTATAAAACTGGTTCATCGGCATAAAGTGATTTGGAAATGTCTCATCGGCTAAAGCTACGTTACGATCATAATTAAACATGTCATAACTAAGCTTCAACTCGTTTGAGAGCTGACTGCGGTCTATTTTCTTTACCTCTTTTAAATAACGCGTATTGAGCTCGTGACGCTGCGTTAAATAGGCATCAGACAAACCATCGCCAAATTGTTCGTTATAGTCATTCACACCAACAAATGTGGCGTAGATAGGTTCGAGCTTCAATAAATCATTAAAGTAATTATCCACTAACAATAGATAAGCTTGTTCAGCTGACTGTATTTGAGCAGCCTGCTCTGCTGTTTTTTGTGCTGTAATCTCTGATTGCTGTGCCTGTTTACTTTCGCTTTCACCGCAGCCTGTTAACCCTAAAATTGCGCCAATTGACAGCGCGAGTACCGCCTTCCTCATTTTTTATTCCTTTTTATTTATTGTTCTTTTCTATACTTAAACCAGAGGTACATAAGGAGTCTTCAATGATCTATTCATTTAGTAACTCTGGTTTTAGGGATCCTGAAACAGGTGTTTATAACCAAACCTATTTTATGGAAGTTTTCAATCGCGAATGGCATCGCCATATGCGCGACCGTCAAGGTCTTGCCTTATTGTATCTATGCCCACACATTCATGAAACTATTTCTCAACCACAATTGTTAGAATTATTCATGAAGCAAGTACAACAAGCTCTGCAACGAGCTACCGATTTAGTCGCTAGACTTGATAATCAGGCTTTTGCATTAGGTCTTTTTGAAATGGATGCTACTGGTGCTAACGTGGTGATTAAGCGATTAGAGCTTGCAATCGCAGAGTTTAATCACAATTTGAAGTCGCAGCGCCATAATCAAATTGAGTATGAATTGGGTGGCTGTGTATGTCAGCCAAACAAAGATATTTATTTAGAAACTCTATTTAGCACTGTTGAAAAACACACCAAGCACATGAAAGAGTCCTTGGCTGATAAACATATCATTATTAACCTCTAAGAGTAGATAAGCTGAAAATAAAAAAGCCCCTAAAAAGGGGCTTTTATACAGAAGCTTAAATTAAAGAGCGACGTTATGAACGCGCGCTTTTTCTTTAATGTAAGAGATATAGCTCTTAGCTGAACGCGCAGTCTTCTTATCATTAGCAGCAAGCTTGGCATACTTATATGCTGTCTTGTACTGCTTTTGATTTAAGTAAGCAAGGGCAAGTTCGAACTGAACTTCACCAGGGCTTTTAACCCCCGCATCCAACGCTTTCTTAAGTGCTGTAATAGCAGCTTTATGCTGACCATCTAGCGACAAAATACGGCCTTGTCTGAGGTAAAGCTTACCAGCGTTATTGATTGCAGCCGCTTTACCATAAGTTTGAGCAGCATTTTTCAGCTCCTTAGCATTATGATAAAAACCAGCAAGAGTCGTTAAGCTCTTTTCATCTTCCTTAATTAACCCAGACTTCATATGCTTAGCGTAGATCTGCGATGCATTAAATGGCGCGCCATTTTGTGCAAGCAGTTGAGTCAAACGCGTAATATTACCCGCCGTCTCCAAAAATCCATTTTTATAAGCTAAGTCATATGTAGCAAGTGACTTAGTGAAGTCTTCGGTCATTAGATAAAACTGAGCTAACTGAACCCAAAGGCGCTTGTCGTCTGGAAATAATGGCACCATGACTTCAAGCACATTAACCGCTTGCTTATACTGCTTCTTATTAAAGTAAGCAGTCAGCTTCATCTGATATAAACCTTTATCAGGCTTATCAGACAGGGTTAAGCCTTTATCTGCAACCGCAATCACCTTGTCCCACTGCTTCTGCTCAGAATATGCAATACCTATACGCTTATAGACTTGTGCATCTTCTTTACAGGTAAACTCCATCCACTTGTAATACATTGGGATAGACTCTTTGAACTGCTTCTCTCCAATCAGGAGGTCTGCATAGAGTCTTAGAGTTTGCGCGTGATCCGTGCCGCCTAAGATATCAGCTTCAACCGCAGACTTAAGGTGCTTAGTCGCCCTACCCATCTGTCCTTTTTCCGCATAGAAGTTACCTAACATACGGTCGATATAAGCTTTATCAAAATCGTTATTAACATTGGCCTCTAGAAGAATGGCAATAGCTTCATCAAGATTACCTTCGGTATAGGCTTGAAAAGACTTTTGCACTTTCTTAGAGGCACTTTGGCCAACGGCTTTCGATTTACGCTTCTCAATCGGGCACTTCTCGGCAGCATAAGCAACCGGTGCTAGCGCGATACTTCCACCTAAACAAAGTAATAAAGCGGCAGCAATCGAATTAACTTTACGCATAATTATCTACCTCCTTTATCTAGAGTGAAATCAAGTTGGACCGTCATGCCAGGTTGTTTAAGGGCTTTACCGTCAACAATCTTTGGCTTGTACTTCCACTTTTTAAGTGCACGGCGCGCTTCTTTATCAAATAAACGCTTTGGCTCGGCTTTGATGACTTTAACGTCTTCAACACCACCTAGCTCATTAATGGTAAAGCTAAGTTGTACCCAACCTTCTTTTCCATCACGTGCTGCAGCAATTGGATACTGAGGCTCGATTCTCACGATAGGTGTAGCATCACCATCTCGTGTCATCATATTGCCTAGTTTAAATCCAGTGTTTGCACCACCGGCATCAACCCCACCCATGTTAAATGACATATTTGTATCAATGTCAGATGAACTATCTGGTGGCGTAGTATCCGGTTTTGGCGGCTGCTCTGGGGGTGTTGGCGGTTTAGGCTTAACCCTTGGCTTTTTCTGCGCTGATGCATCATCTTTGTTCATGGTGATTTCTATGACAGGTGTTTCTGTCGAGGAATCGTGGCGGGTTGGACCGCCACCTACCAAAAATGCCATGAAGACAAACAAAGCAAAAGTCACAGCAGCACCAATTATCAGTGATACTATTCCTCTCAGCATATTATTCGTTCCCCGCCGATACAGATATCTTATCGATACCCGCAGCTTTAACGTTATCAAGAACCTTAACCACTAAACCATGTCTAGCTTCTTGGTCTGCTTGAATCAATACTGCAGCCTCTGGTGCTTCTGCAAGCATACGCTCTACGTTTGCAGTTACACGTTCGATATCAACTTGACGGTTTTCCATCATGATGACACCCGTTTTGCTCACACCGATAAAGATGTTAGCTGAAGGCTTCTTCGTCGCTTGTGACGCTTCAGGCTTGTTATAGTCAAGGCCTGATGGCTTTACAAACGATGTTGTTACAATAAAGAAGATAAGCATGATGAACACGATGTCGAGCATCGGGGTCATATCAATCTCAGCTTCTTCTTCTACGCTTGAATGCTTTCTACGTGCCATGTTCAATCTCTCTCTAGTGGTGAGGCATGCTGTCTTTTAGCTTTGCTAAACTGATTTTCATTTTTGCATCAAGGCGAGTACTGAAGAATACTCCCGATAATGCTGCCACCATTCCCGCCATTGTCGGCATGGTCGCCATTGAAATACCAGCTGCCATCATACGAGCATTACTCGTCCCATGAACTGCCATCACATCGAATACTGAAATCATACCGGTTACGGTACCTAGTAGACCTATCATTGGACAGATTGCTACTAAAGTTTTGATAATCAGCATACGTGCCGTTAAATCTTGCTTCGCTTGGGATACCCAAGCTTCACGGATGCGGTGTGCATACCAAGAGGTTGAATCCTCTCGTGCTTCCCATGCAGCAATGATTGCTTTGTGCTCTTTTGGTGATATCCAATTTAGATACCAGTAGCGTTCAAGCATCAATACCCACATAACAAACAATACAGCTGCCACTAACCAGAGGACGTCGCCTCCGGAGGCCATGAAGCCCCTGACGGAATCCCAGATATCCATCAGGAATAACATTAGGCTTTCCTCTTCTCAGCGTGTGAAGCAACAATACCCGCACTTTGCTCTTCAAGTACTTGAACAATTGTCTTGCTACGTGCAACTACGATTGCATGCATAAGCATTAGCGGTAGTGCAGCAACTAGACCTTGAACTGTCGTCATAAGTGCCATAGAGATACCACCAGCCATTAGCTTAGGATCGCCAGTACCGAATAACTGGATGCTTTGGAAGGTTGCAATCATACCGGTTACTGTACCTAGTAGACCCATCATAGGTGCAATAGCTGCTAGAACCTTGATGATAGAGATGCGAGTTTCTAACGCTGGTGTTTCTTTCAGAATTGCTTCGTCAAGTTTCAGCTCTAGTGTTTCAACGTCAACATCTTTGTTGTCTTGGTATGCTTTAAGTACGCGACCAAGCGGGTTGTTACCTGGGTTATCTAGGTTCTTACGCTGCGCCTTAACTTTAGCACCAACAACTCCTAGCGTGATTAGACGCTCGATAGAGATGATTGCACCAAGAACAAGTAAAGCGATAATGATGTAACCGATAGTTCCACCCGCTTCAATACGCTCTTCAATCGTTGCTTTTTGCGTAAAGATGTTTAGAAGAACACCACGAACAGGGTCGATATAAAGATTAGCTGTACCTGACGTTGTATTTTCGAAAGCGGCAGCAGATTTAACTTGATAACCATCAGGTTGCTGTGACAGCTCCTGGATTAGGCCAAGATCGGCGTTGTAAACAACATACTGACCATCGGCAATAAGGTTATATGCACCAACTCGAGTAATAGTCGTGTCATTCACGCTACCGTCGATACCAGTAACAGTGCCTTCAAACTTAACAACCTTTCCAGATTCAGCCATTTCAAACAGCTGCTCTTCCCAGAAACGCTCTAGCTCGTCAATCTTTGGCAGTTGTTTGCGTGCACCAAGGTCTGCAATAAATACGTCACGACCAGGGTACTGTGCAGAGATATTAGAACCCGCTAGCTTACCAGCGAAATCACCCGCATCACCTTTAACAACACCAAACATCTCACCCAAGTCACCTTGAGCCGTTTTTAAGTCTTCTTCTAACTGACCGATTTTACGCTCGTTATCCAAAAACGCTTGGTTTAAGTCTTTACCGCGTTGGCGCTCTGCAGCTAAAGCATTTTTTTCACGCTTTAGTAGTTGAGCTTTATCGCCACGCTCATTTTTAAATTCTTGCTCACGCTTTACGTTAGTCTTAGATGCATTAGCACGATCAACTTTTACTTGATTAAGTAATTGGTCGATTGTTTTAGGCGCATCTGCAGCGCTAGCTATACCGGCCGTTAAAGACAGGCTCGCAGCAACGATTGCTGTAGTGATAAACTTCTTCATTATTGTGCAGCCTCCGCAGCAGGAATTGGTAACGAGAATAGATCCGGTGCACCCTGTTTACGTGCAATTCGAATACCTTTGGTTAGCTCACGAAGCGTACCATCTTCTAACTGATCCCAACCTTTAGTTTCATCGTTATACATCCAAGCTGTTTTACCGTCTAAGCTCATCGCATACAGTGAAACACGACCAAAGTTAAAGAAGTCTACTAACACTTCCTTGCCATCAAGATCTAGCTTGCCGGTTTTTACAGTTAATGTTGTACCGTATTCACGCTCGATTGAGTATGCATCTAAAATTAGACGATACTTTTCAGCAAGCGTTACTTCAGCACTGTTTAGGAGGTTCTTGAGGTTTTCAACGCGCTCTACACGAACTTCCTTATTAAATGGAAGATCTAAAGCCACAAACTGCTCTAATGCGTCAACCATCTTAAACATCAATGGCACTACGCCTTGACGTAATGAATCAACGCCGTTGATGTCATTTTGAATAGATTTCATAGTAGCTTCTTGGTCTGCAACCAGACCTGCTACGTAGTCGTTATAAGATTTTAGTGATTCACGTTCATCAGCAACTGAACCGTACTCGAACAACATGTCCTGAGCCTGGTCAAAATACTTATCAACTTTCTTCTGAGACGTTGCTGCTTCAGCGTGAATTTTAGCGTCAGCTTTCTGAACATCAGAAAGAGGATCGGCCATCACTAAGTTGCTGCCTGCTAAGGCTAGTGCGCCAATGAGCGCTGTAGCGATTTTTGTTTTATTGCTTACCTTGGACATAGTTCCCAACCAATTTGAAGTGATTAAAAAAGCTTTAACTTATCGACAACAGGGTGCGTGCGCTTATTTTGCTTTAGTTCCCTATTGCCTAAGCCCGTCTTTCTATTGTGATTGTTAATTATTATCTTCCCTTTTCTACACCTTCGAGGATGTAGACCCGCTGGCATCATTTCACAAAATGTTGACCTGTGTCAACATTTCGAAAGGCCTAAAACTGCTGGAAAACGAGCTTAGAGGATGGAAAACAATCAAAAGAGGCTTTTTCCATAAACGAGTGTTAAATATAATAATTTTAAAAAAATTGCAAATGCACAGGCACACCTGCAAATAGCTGATTAATAAGACTTATAACATTACCAGTAACGAGACCATAATTAACATTTTATTAACACACGCTAGTAAAACCTGTAAAAGATTTGCGTGAAATGGATGCAATATAAGCCTAGTCTTTCAAAACTAGCAGGTAAAAACGCTAGACTGGTAGTCAAATTATTAGATAGTAAGCCCTGTGGCAGGTTTTAAGTTATTAGCAATAACTTATAAGGTTATTGTATAAAGTTTGGCGCTAAGAGATAGATGGAACAAGTCTGTACACACTCAAATCGTGACTAAATTTACACTTCGGTGCTAAATAGAAAATCATTCAAAAAATAAAATTTGATACCAGGCAAAACTAGCTCATTAACTCGATATAGCCCCCCCAATCAGCTGGCTTGCCATCAAGTAAAACAGGTGAAAACTAAATGTTATGGAAATAAAAAACCGCCAACAAGAGAACTTGTCAGCGGCTTTAGCTTAGAGAACTAACTTTACGTTAGCGAATCATTAGAACTTTTGCGTTAGACGCAATGAGTATGAACTACCAAACATACGGTATGTTGATGGATCAGTACTCGCGTTAAATCCATTATCGATATACGGTGGTTTTTCATTTGAAATATTAGTGAAATTCAAAGAAACACGTGTACCCGTCTCGAAAGAATATGCAAACGCTAAATCATGATATAGCTGAGAATCGATTTTCTGAAGGTAGCCTTCTTCCCAGAACGCTGTCGCAGCAGTTGTAGCACCTATGTACTCTGCGGCATAACTTACAGATAGATCATTCCAGTAATAATCTAGGTTGAAATTAACTTTATCTTCAGCAAACGTCTCACCAAGACTGAAGTCAAATGTTCCAACCATTTCACGAGCTTCTGCACCAACATAGTCTGTATCTTCACGCTTCAATAAGTGAGTCCAGCCAATAAATGCTTTGAAATCACCAATAGACGTATCAAAGTTATAACTAAACTCTGAGTCGATACCTGATGCAGTACGAGAAGCTAAGTTTCGGTTTGCAGCAAAAATAGCATTAATCGTTCCATCAGGGTTACGAGTAATCTGCTGACATTCATTAGTATTTAAATCGTCATAACATAGGTTAAGAACGTTCGTTGCAGACAATGAGTCGATGACGTTGTCTAACTTAATATCCCAGTAATCAACAGTTACGTTGAAGCCTTCTAAAAACTCAGGTGAATATGAGATACCGACAGTAACAGTATCACCTTCTTCAGGTTTCAAGTCTGGGTTACCACCAACACGAGCACGCAACTGTGAATCAGATTGTGTTGCACCGCCAGCTGGAACACCTTGTGCTAAACATAGCGCTTGGCCTTCTGCAGATAAATCACCAAAACCTGTAGTGTTACAAGGGTCTTGAGCTGTTGGGAAACTGTCAGACTGACCAGCATATAGTTCGCCAACGGTTGGAGCACGATACACTTCACCGTACGTACCACGAACAAGTAAACCATTCACTGGCATCCACATTGCACCAGCTTGGAATGTTGTATTACCACCAAACGAGCTGAATTCATCGTAACGAGCACCCAACTTAAGCTCTAACATTTCAGCACCTGTCACACCTGACAGAAGAGGTAGATTTACTTCACCAAATACAGAGTTAACCCAATAAGAACCTTCAACACCAGCACCAGTATTACCTGTTACTTCATCTTTTTGTTTTCCTGAATCAGGTGTATAAGTTAACTCTTCACGACGGTATTCATAACCCCATGCAGAACCAACCATACCACCAGGGAGCTCAAATAGATCACCAGCAACCGCGGCAGTAAATACGTCTTGACGAGTACGTGTTGTATCAACAAGTTCAACACCTACATAATCAAGCATTTCATCAGTAATAGAACCTGGCCCACCAAAGAGGTCCATTGGTACACAATCTGCAATAGGTGCATCGGCAGTACCACAAGTTGCTACGCCTTTATCATTTGTAAATGATGGGCCTAGAGCATTTGATACATTTGGACCAAACCACTGGCCTTTATCTGTATCAGTACGGCTACGGTAACCTAAGTTGTAACTCATGTCCCAAGACCAATTATCATTAAACTCACCAGTCAAACCGTTAACAAACTGGAATTGTAAAACGTCTTGCTCAAATGTACGGTTGTCTTCTAAAACACGACGACTTACACGTGTAATATCTTCACCGAACGGATTATATATATTGTCTTTAGAAACACCATTTGAATATGCTTGATTACCATTTTCATCTAAAACAGCGCTACCATCTTCATTTTTTAAAGCTACGGAATAACCTGGGTCATTCAGTGTATCAAACGGCATTGGAGCAAGCTTTTGCTCTGATTGACGTAAATTTACACGTAGTTCAGAGAAGAACTGAATGGATTCAGTCAACTCAAATTGAGTCTCTACAAATGCATTCCACTTTTTATAAGGTGTTTGTAGATAGTTTACTGGTGCGTAGTTATATGTATCATTGGCAGGATCCCACCAGTTACCATTGTAAGCGCGGAAATCATCAGGATTCGTACCACTAGTACCATCTTTCTTAGTTAAAGAACCACCTGCATATTGGCTGTCTTTGTTGAAGCGGAAGTTACCATTTGGAATTCGCGACGAACCGAATGGCATCGCATTAACGCCTGGTGCAAAACCGATATCTTCGTAGTAATTACCTTCACAAAATGCACAGTTTTCAGCATTTGCTTCAGTAATGTAGTAAGTATTCTGCATTGTGAACCAATCGGTATCATTTTGCTGAATCTTCTCTTGGTCATTATAGTCAAGGCCGACAACGACATTACCGCCGTCAAACGTCTTACCTGCCACAAATGAAAGTGTGTTTTGCACACCAGAGTCAGTCTCAAAAGAATCTGCGGTCTGCGCAGTAATTTCAACGCCTTCGAAATCATTGCGAGTAAGAATGTTTACAACCCCAGCTACAGCATCTGCACCGTAAACAGCTGAAGCACCATCTTTCAAGATTTCAACACGCTTAATCATTGAAGAAGGAATCGTCTGGAAATCACCGCCATCAACTGTGCGACGACCATTAACTAACACAAGAGTTCTGATTGAACCTAAACCACGAAGGTTCACCTGTACTGAACCATTACCACCATTATTTGTCGTTGTACCAATTGGTGAACCTGACATCGCTGGCAGTCTTTGAAGCAATTGCCCAACATCTGTGATACCCATTTTGACAATGTCATCACGATCTAAAACAGTAACTGGGTTAGCGCCTTCTAAATCTGTTTGCTTAATTCTTGAACCCGTAACTTCGATACGTTCAACAGCATCTTCAGCTGCGAATGCCGCTGGTGCTGTAAACGCTGCTGTCATTGCACCGCTAACTAGCGCTAAACGCACTGAGTTAGATAGAAAGTTATTCTTATACATTGTAAATCTCCCTGGACTCTCTTTTATTTTTTTTAGCAATTCACATCAATTAACGAAAAGTTACATAAATGGGAATTCGCACACAAATAAAAACACAATGGAAACATATTTACAACATCTGCATCTCATCAAGCTTTTTTCGATACAATTACAAAGAGATAACCTCTTAAACACTAAGCAGCTAAATTATCTTTAACGAATACTTACTGGATTACTTGATTGTTCTGAGAGGATTTAAGTTTTACTCAACAGCCAGACCCTACTTTATAAAAATACAAATCAACTTACACAAATGACTGAAAGTCAAAGAAATAATAGAGGTGTGACATTTTTAAACAATGAAAAAACTTCACCCCGATCTGATTTTTTTTGGTTACTTTTAACGCAGGTAACACAAAAGTACTGCCCACCGATTTTGATTGCTTTGCAAATAAACCAGCAGTATTTAAAGGGGGGAATAACACTAAAGACAGTTGATACGCATTATATGTAAACAATTCATTCCAGACAGCTCGACCATTACAAACACCGAGAGTGGAGCGCAAGCCCTTGATAAAAAAGAAATAAATCACTGAAAGGGGAAATTAAATCTATTGAAAAATAAAAAAACATGGAAATGTGCTAACTGAGTGTTTTTCAGACAGAAAGAAAGCGCCTGCCGTTAACAATATGAATAATCATACTCATTACCTAGATTGACACCACCTCAAACCACTCCAAACCACTCCAAACACCGAACCGTAAAATACAACTTTTATAATAGATATAACTAAATAGCATAACCAGCCAATATTAAAGCAAAAAAAAGCGCCCTTAATAAGGCGCTTTGTTCACTTTCCTGTTTTACACATTAAAGCGTGTAACGGATACCTATTGCGATACCGTCATCTTCTGATTTAGCCATTGCTGCAGCATTTACACCAGTGAAGTCGCTATAGTCTTTACGACCTTCTAGATAAAGCACGGTATTGGTATCCCAAACATAGTGAACACCAGCAACCACAAACTGACGCTTAAATACATCACCATCATATGCCGCTTCGTATTCACTGCCCGCATCTAGGATGTTGTAAGAGATGAAAGTACGAATGCCGTTTTCAAACTTGTAAGATGCTAGAGACTCTAGCCCCTTAGCTTCAGGCATCATACGGCCTAGGTTATCAGTATCGTGGTACTCTTGCTTGTTTACGTTAAATGCTGCGTAAACACCTTCTGCATCCCAGTTACCCCAAGTTGCACCGACACCATAGATAGAATCAGTTTCAGTTAGACGCTTACCTGCTGAAGTAGTTGCTTCAAACTCGCCTAGGTTGAAACCTGCAGTCAACGTTAGCATATCAGTTACATTATACGTAGCTGCGCCACCGTAGGTGTAGTTGTACTCAACAGTTGTCACTGAGCTCTTAATATTTACACCAGCAGCTTTAACTGACATAAAATCAGCTGTAGGGAAAATTGGATTAGAAGCGTTTGGCACCTCATCCACTTCAAACGTATCTTGCTTTAGCTGTGCTTGCAAAGCGAAGCTGAAATCACCAAACGCATTACGGTATTGAACAGTTTTATCACCGCGACCAGTACCGTTAATCGCACCGTCTGCTTTATTATATGTGTAAGTACCTGATGCATTACCATCCCATACGAAACCGTAGTTAGTGTTGTAAACTACGTCGTACCATGCGCCCCACTGCTTACCGATAGTGATAGAACCGTAAGTATCGTGGCTAAGACCCACGTAACCTAAACGGTTATTAAGAAAATCACCACTTTCAGACTCAAAAGTACTGTTGCTATTGTAAACAATTTTACTGTCACCGAATGGGTTTACGCCCCACTCTAACTTGGTGTAGGCTTTCCAGCCATCGCTCATCTGACGGGTAAAACCGAAATTAATACGTGAAGCGCCGTTAACTACTTCCGTAGCACCCTGTGTATTGATGATGCGAGCATCGACAAAACCACCGATTTCTACTGCATTTTTATCATCTTTATAGATTTCAATCGCTGATGCTGTTGGCACAAATATAACTGCTGCCAAAGCTGATGCTACTAGAGTCTTTTTCATTTAATTTGCCTAACCTTAATGTTGTTCAGTCTGCTTCATTCAAATCGTCTTCCATTCCGTTGTTTTCTTTCTATCCTGATTACAAATGAGATTATCAAAAGATCTGCAACCACTCAAAGACGAACATCACACTATTCGCTAGATTTTGCACTTAATTAACTAGCAAACACAGAAACGACGAAGGAAAGAACCATTTGTTAACATTTTTTTAGCAGCCCATTAATGCGGTGCAAACTAAATTAACGACATTTGATTTGTGGTAACCTCAGTGAAACTGGTTTTCATAATTGAAAGTATTGGTTCAGCAATAGGCTCTAGTTGCCGAGAAAGGTAGTAATTATAATCAATTAATGCGGATGTATGTGACACTGGTTCTGCCCCATTTAATGTCATCACATATTCAATTCTGGCCCCACGCTTACCGTACTGAGGATCCCCTGTTGTTTCACATAGTTTACGTGCTGCTTTTAAATGGGGAGCAGACTTAGCGGTGTACTCGCTTAGATCTCGTCTAAGCTGTTTTGTAAAAATGAGCTCATTATCGAGTTCACCACGATTCAACTTCTCTGCAGTGTCTCTGAGGTAAGACTCGACAGCTTGTTGCTGAAATAGTCTCTCATAGAGTTCATATTGAACTCGCCTTGCCAACGGCGACCAATCACTACGGACCTGTTCCATTCCTTTAAATATCAACTCGGAATCACCTAAGCTGTTGCGCTTAGTGCCAACATAACGTTTTTTTGAGCCCTCTATGGAGCCCCTTAGTGTGGGCATAAAAAACTGTTCAAAATGAGTTTCAAACTCCAACTCTAGAAAACTCTCTAGCTCAAAATCACTGTTAAGCTTGCTGCTCCATAATTGATTCACTTTTTCTGCTAGCGATTTGCCAGTTTGTTGGACTTGTGCCAGTTCAAAGTCATTTCCCAGCCAAACAAAGGTAGAATCAGTATCACCGTAAATGACCTCATAGCCTTCAGCTTCGATCCAGAGCCGCGTTTGTTTCATGATTTCATGACCACGCATGGTAATTGAACTCGCAAGCCTTGCGTCGTGAAAAACACAGCCGCGCGAACCGAGCACACCATATAAAGAATTCATGATGATCTTTATCGCTTGTGACAAGGGGGCATTATTATGTAACTTTGCGTCTTCTCGTGCCGATGAAAGGTGCTCGATTAACCTAGGTAAAATGGGCTGCTCACGGCTAAACCATGCGCCTAAGAAGCCTTGAACGGCTTTGTCTTGCTGTTGATGACTTGCAAGATTTAGCCCCTCAACCAAGCCTTTAGGATCTATAAGGAAGGTGCGGATAATTGAAGGGTATAAGCTTTTAAAATCGAGCACTAAAATATGGCGGTACAGACCCGGTACCGAGTCCATCACATAACCACCAGGGCTTTCTATGCCATCACTAACAGGTTTACTCGGCGCAACAAAGCCCGCTCTATGCAGATGAGGAAGGTATAGATTGTTAAATGCCGCGACAGATGCACCAACACGGCCAAGCTCTAAACCTGTAAGTTTGGCGCGCTCAATGACAAAATCAAATAACTGGGTCTTCTGAAAAATATCCCAAACTAAGCGGCTATCGGTTAGGTTATAATGCGCCAACGCGGGCTTATCATTTAAAAATAGATCGTTGATTTCATCAATACGATTATCAACATTATGAATCGCTTTACCTTCATCCAGCAGTTGCTGCGCTACAAACTCCAATGAATAGCGATCAAATTGATAAAAAGCGGCCTTAAGCCAATCAATACCATCTAATACGACACGGCCAGGAAGCGACAAGGTTTCGGGTCTAAACTTATCTTCGACCTTCCAACTAAGAGTGTGGTTATCACGGCCAATATTAAGGGTGATGTTATGGTGTTTCGCTCGGCGATAAAGCAAGGCCAAATCAAAAGTGACCACTGACCAACCAATAATAATGTCGGGATCATATTCATTAAACCAGGCAATTAAGCGATGTATTAAATCGGCTTCAGTTTGTGCCCATTCAATATAATCTTGCTCACAAGCTTGGCTCTGTCCGACCATAATGACCTTTTGGTAGACGATACCCTCGACCGTTTGCCCATACAGACCAACTGAGTAGAGTTCGCCGCTAAAGCTGCACTCAAAATCTAAAGAAATTGCTTTGAGGCTTATGCTTGATTCAGTCTTACGCGCGCGGCTTGCAATAAACAGTGGTTGATGTTTAACCGGATCTAAGTCCTCAGCTGCAACTTGTTGTTTGTCTATAAAATGCTCTTGGAACTGTCCCTGAAACTCTGCATCTAATGCAATAAAGCGTTCAATTAAAAATCGATGTTCAGCTTTAACATCGGCTTCAAACAGCTCAATATCGAGATCTTTTGCAGCTCTCACTAACGTGCGTAACTGCCTAGCATCGCTACAATAAAGTCCTGATACGGGGATATTTTGAAAGCTCTTAAGTGAGAGTTCACGACGGCGGATCCCTCTGAGACCAGCGCAGTGTAATAAGCGAGATGCATCAGTCGAATGTATAAAGCAAACATGCTCCTGATGAGGGATTTCAACTGTTATAGGGCCCGTTTGGGTTTGAATAAAATACTGTAAAATAAGGCTGCCCTGCCGGTGGGTGGCATGGCGAGTCAATACTCTACCTTTAATCACTTGCTGCATGCTCAACCTTGAATTCATACTTTATACTCAATTAAATACACTATTAATCACTAAACGCTTCTTAGGCTAAGTAATCACTGTTATTATGTACAGCACTATTTATTAGCTCAGTGCATTCATGTTATCCGCAGACGTTAAAACTCAAATTCGTACTATATATAAGGGCATTTCTGCATCCTTGCCTAACTTTCGTCCTCGTCGAGAGCAAAACTATATTGTTGCGGAAATATCAAAAACGCTTGCTGGAGAATATGACAAGAACCGCCGTATTATCGTGGTAGAAGCTGGCACGGGTATTGGTAAATCACTGGCTTATATTCTGGGCTCAATTCCACTGGCATTGGCCAGTAAGAAAAAGGTCTGTATTGCAACGGCGACAGTCGCACTGCAAGAGCAGCTGCTGCATAAAGACCTGCCTTTTTTTCTGCAACAATCAGGGCTCGACTTTACTTTTGGTTTAGTCAAAGGCCGTCAACGCTATGTATGTTTATCTAAGTTAGAAATGTTAGTTGGCCCAGATAACAGCACCCAAATGGCAATGTGGCAAACCAAGCCAGACCAAAGCCAAGTCGACATGTTAGAAGGTTTATTAAAAGACTATCAAGCAGGCACTTGGAATGGTGAACGCGATACGTTAACTAAGCCACTACCAGATCACCTATGGCAACAGATAGCATGCGATAAACATAGCTGTCATCGCCAACTTGCTAACCATAGAAACTGTCCTTTTCATAAGGCACGTGAAGATATCGATACGTGGGATGTGCTGATTGCTAACCATAGCTTGCTATTTGCTGATCTAGAGCTCGGTGGTGGCGTAATTTTGCCTGATCCCGAAGATCTATATTACATCATCGATGAAGCGCACCACCTACCTATTGTCGCCAGAGACTTTAGTAGCGCACAGTCGACCGTGCGCGGCGCAACTGACTGGCTTGATAAACTGAGCAAGACCACCAGCAAACTGCAAAACCAGATTAAAAGCAACTATATTATCGCGCCCGCGCAGTCGATGCTCGACCATATCGGTGATATTGCGGGTCTACTTAATCAAGTGGCGCAGTTTTGTGACGCGCAATCAGCAAAATTTGATAACCCAGAAAATCGCTTCCGGTTCGAACACGGTAAATTGCCTTCTGCATTATCGGTTCAAGCTGAAAATCTAGCAACGGCATCCAATTTGGCACTAAAGCAATTTAATAAAATGCTTAGCCTGCTAAACGAAGCAATAAAAGATGGCGAGATCCCCAAGCATCAATCAGAAGCATTACTATCTGAAACAGGCTTTATGCTGCAACGGCTTGAGAATTCACAAAAGCTGTGGAAGATGATGGCCAAAGAAGACAGCCCGAAAGGTGCACCTATGGCACGTTGGATTGAGCAACTAACGGGTAAGCAAGCCGATTACCTCTTTAGCGCCTCGCCAATAGAGGTCGGATTTATGCTAGAAAACCTGTTATGGAATAAGGCCGCTGGTGTCGTACTTTGTAGTGCCACATTGCGCGCGTTAAACAACTTCAATCACTTTACTCATCAAGTCGGGCTATCGATTAATGACGGCAGTCGCTATTTAGCTTTAGACTCGCCTTTTGATTTTGAGCAAAACGCGACCCTATTTTTACCTAGAATGGACTGCGAGCCAACGGATGACAAGTATACCGATGAGTTAGCCAAGCATATCATCGCACTGGTCGAAGACGAGATGGCAAGCTTAGTCTTGTTCGCCTCTTATTGGCAGATGGAAAAAGTCGCCGACTTAGTCGAAAGTAAAATTAAAACAGGACTACTGATCCAAGGAACCCTGCCAAGACAAGAAATTCTGAAGCAGCATAAGGCCCGATGTGATGAAGGCAAACCAAGCATTATATTTGGCACAGGCAGCTTTTCTGAGGGTCTCGATCTGCCAGGCGACTATTTAACTAACCTTATTATTACCAAGCTTCCTTTTGCCGTGCCGACCTCTCCCGTAGAGCAAGCACACTCAGAATACATCAAGATTAAGGGTGGTAACCCATTTCTGCAGCTTACGATCCCAGATGCTTCACGCAAACTGGTGCAAAGCTGTGGTAGATTGTTACGTAAAGAACAGGATTATGGCCGGATTTCAATCTTAGACAGACGTTTAGTGACTAAACGCTACGGAAAATCTCTGCTCGACGCCCTGCCACCTTTTCGCCGTGTAATTGAATAGGACGACCATTGGATTTATTTCTCGACCCAAGTAGTTGGGCCATACTCGCATTAGTCGGTTTTATTGCCGGGTTTATCGACGCTGTTTCAGGCGGCGGCGGACTGTTGTCGATCCCGGCATTGCTAACCATGGGCGTGTCACCCCATATGGCACTAGGTACCAATAAGCTAGCCGCGAGTTTTGGCTCCTCAATGGCAGCTTACACCTACTATAAGCAACGCCTATTTTCACCATCATTGTGGTATCACACTTTTATTGCCACCTTTATAGGCGCAGTAATCGGTACCTTTATCGTCTATTTAATAGATAATCAATGGCTTGAAAAATGGCTGCCTATCATGATTATCGCTATCGCGCTTTATACCCTATTTCAGCCTAATGCCATGGGCGATAACAACCACAAGATCCCGACTAAAGCTAAGAGTAAACTAAAACAATGGCTACAAGGCTTGCCATTAGGCTTTTACGATGGTTTTGCAGGTCCTGGTATTGGCGCTTTTTGGACAGTATCAAGCACTGGTCTGCACAAATTGCCTCTACTCTATAGCTGTGGACTCGCCAGAGCCATGACCTTTACCAGTAACCTCACCTCACTGATTATTTTTATTATGTTAGGCAAGGTTCACTTGGTCATAGGTTTATCTATGGGGCTGTGTATGATGGTAGGCTCATATATCGGCGCGCACTCAGCCATTAAATTTGGCCTGCCGTTTATCCGCCCTGTTTTTATCACCGTTATACTCTTAATAGCGGCGCAGTTAGTTTGGAGTGCTTGGTTATGACCACAGATGAGCTCATCAAAAAACTCAAGTTACAGCTAAAACAGTTGGAGCAAGAGGTATTACAGCATGATTCTCGCCTGCCACCAGGGCAGCGTAAAATGATGCAAGATATTGAACGTTTTAATAACGAACTATTTATTCAAGCGGGTGGCCAACTCCAGCCCTGTATCGATCAACTTTCAAAAAGCATTGCCCAACTTGAACAGCTATTAAAAGCGAAGCGCTCGCCTCAAACGATTGTCTCTAGCTGCGAGAAAATTCAAGATAGATTTAGTGCACTCAGACGTGCGCTATTAACAACCGGTATTAATGTTAAGTCAATTGAACAGCAAAAACGCAGCCGAAGAGCTTATGCCATTAAGCGAGGAATTCAGTCCCACAATCAAAGTGGCTTTAGCTGGATAGCCTCAAATGTGATGCAAAATAGCCATCAACTCTATGAAGAACTTAACAAACATTTGAACTGGGCTAAGATTATTGAACAAAAAATTGAAAATTTGCAATCTTCACTTGAAAACTGTCATAGTGCTGACAAAATCAAGCTGCAGAATGAGATCCTTTCGCTGCACAGTCGGCTAGGAAAATGTCGACAAGCTACGAGTTATATCGAAGATCGCATCCAATTATTCGAGCGACCTTTTAAGAGTCAAAATCGTTAAGGAACAAAAATGAAACCACGTCTAACCATTACCGCACTTCTTGCTCTCTGTGGTTCTTCAGCAGCTTTTGCCGCTGACTTCAACATCCCAATGGCTTTTGAATACATCGCAGTTGATGGACAAGAGATAAAGAGTAGCCTATTTAATCATAAGTCAGAGATTGAACTTGATAAAGGCACTCACAAAATCGCTATTCGCTATAACGACTTAGTTGAAGATGATTTTAGCGACAGTGAATCTAATATTAAATCAAATGCATTTATCGTCACGATTGATGTGGATGGTGATTACAGCTACCAATTAAAACCAGCCGATGGTGAGTTTGTTAAAAACCCAAAAAGCTTTGCGAAAGCGCCACAAGTCATTATTACTCGTGAAGACAAAGGCAATGTGAGTTACAAAGTCACTCAAACCGACATCACCGAAGAATCATTCGTGTCCCGATTTTTTAGTGGTAACGACGCCACAGACATAGACGCTGAAGCGGCGATAGTAACGAGTGCCGCGGTAGCCGTCGCATCAACACCTAGCGCCCCAGTTAGCAAACCATCTCCAGCTGCCACGGCAACAATGCCAGCAGTTGTAGGCGCTGCACCAGCGACTTCAGCAGAAGACGCCGCTAAAGCAGAGCAAATGCTACAATACTGGTGGCTACATGCTGATGAACAAACACGTAAAGAGTTCATGAGCTGGGCCATTAAACAGCTTTAACCTTGGTTTTGATCCTACATTGAGTATGATCCCATTGGTATATCACGCCAGCTACTCTAAGCTGGCGTTGCCATCACAGCATCAATTTCCTATTACCAAATACGGCGCTTTATACGAGTACCTACTCAATCAGGGAATTGCAGCACCAGCGCAATTTAACTCACCAACAAAAGCCGATTTCAAATATCTCACGCAATTACACCATCAAAGCTATGTTAAAGACTTTATTTCAGGTGAACTAGACAGCAAACTGATGCGTCGCATCGGCTTTCCGTGGAGCAATTCTTTAGTTGAACGCACCCTCTACTCCGTTGCAGGAACCGCACTTACTTGTAAGCTCGCGATAGAGCACGGCTGCGCAATACATCTAAGTGGAGGTTACCATCATGCCCACCAGCAATTTGGTAGTGGATACTGTATTTTTAATGATCTGACTTTAGCTGCTAATGCTAGCTTACAGCTGGACAATATTGAGACCGTGCTTATTTTTGACTGTGATGTGCACCAGGGTGATGGCACAGCCACTATGGCTCAATCATCAAGCCAGATAATCACTTGCTCTATTCACTGCCAAGAGAATTTTCCAGCACGCAAACAATCGTCCGACTATGACGTAGAGCTCCCCCGCGGCGCGCAAGATAAGCAATACCTAGAAACCGTCAACCAAACACTTGCTTACCTTATACGGCTACATAAACCCGATCTCATTATTTACGACGCTGGCGTCGATATACATAGTGATGACAATCTTGGCCATTTAAATATCAGCATCGATGGCATTTACGCGCGAGACAAAGAAGTTATTGCTCAAGCTAAAACAGCACAAATTCCCATTGCTTGTGTCATCGGTGGCGGCTACAGTAAAGAACCACAACAGCTTAACCTTCGTCATAGTCAGCTATTTATTGCCGCTAATACAATGTGGTAATGTCAGGGTTATCAAGATTCAAATCTGTTTAACACAAGGGGTGTTATATGCAATTAGAAATAAGAAACTACTATGAAGTCTTATTGCTCGAACTATTGTCAGATGAAGGTCTATTGGATGAACTCCCCGAAGATTATCTCGCCGATCTCTGCTGTATTACACTCAATCAACTTCCAGTACGTTATATCAGACACTTAGTCGATACCTACTTTTTTGAAGATTACAACGAACTACAACAGATGAAGGCTGAAATACAGCAAGCGCTAGAAAAGTCGCGGGTGTTTTTAAAAGAGTCTAATAAGCAGTAGTCGCTTCGCAGAGTTTAAGTCACGACTATTCGCACGTATCAAAATATCACAAAATTATCTGAGGTCTTTTAATAATATGGCCTCAGCGAGTTTCCCCCAGCCCCTCAAATACAACACAAAGACAAGCCTTTAGCTTTAGCCCTATTCCTTTAACCTGTGGACATAAACACTAAAGCAACCAAAGCCAAGCCCTAAGAATCATTAGGCTCATCAAACCACCGTTAGATGACACCATCGTAAGTGACCGCAAGCAGGTATCAACAAATTACCCATTGGCTTTAGTAAGCCTCATTATCGTTCATGACGCTTTATAAAAGGCAGGCTATTACAGCTCGATAAGGAGCAGCTTGATATTGAACGAGCAAGACTCTGCAGCATGGATGCTGTAGTTGATGCTGTAGTTAAGCCCTCAGGGATGAGTTCATGGCGTCTTGTGGAGTCAATATCCAGCAGCTAGAACATTCAGAGCCTAATCCAGATACAGGGGCAGGACAAGCTAATCCGATTTTTTACATGAGGTGGTACACACGAATTGTACAAGTAGGGAGTCTAATATAAAAAAGGCGCAATAGAACTGATAACGTTAGTTGGATTAGCACTAAAAAAAGTATGAAAACAAATAGTTATTTCTTAGGTGTTACAAAAAGCGGGGAGTTTTGGAGGCTCCCCTAGAGCCGCACTCCGGCACATGAGTCACTTGCTGCGGTTGCTCCCTTCCCGAGAGAGACCACCCACACAAGCCACCGTTGCTGGAGACGCGAGGTAAGCATCCATTAACTAGTTCAGAAATGACCCAAGTTGGGTTAAGTCGTTAATGTCGCACTATATGTACCACTCATTTATACAATCGACAAGATTTAATGTATTTATGTGAGACCTATCTATTATCAAAAAATAGCTGGACGCTGTTTATTATTGTCCCTACTGATCAAATTTGATAATGTCGCATGACTTCAAGATTAAAGGGCATCAAGTTGGCAAACTACCTGAAAACACATATGAAAACACTGGTTCTACGATGCTTTTATATCCTTATTCGGCACATTAGAAGAGCAAGTTTATGTTGTGTTTCAGCCATAGGTTTTAAAGCAAATTCATTAGCTATTGAGTTATTTCCTGAGAATAAACTTTATGAAAACTCTCTCCTGTCTGGTGAACTAATCAAAGACATCATTGATTTAGAAAGCTCAAAAAGTGATGTTAACCCCGAGCAATATGAGCTTTTAAAAGAGCGTATCCAAAATACCAACGTCTACAAAGAGTTAATGACAAATTACCTTTTATTAGAACTAAAGCTCAATAAACATATGGTTTTCTCTGATACGCAATCAGCAACATTAAGCCTTCATAGAAGGTTAAAAGAAATTTTAGGAGAAAACCCTCCACCAGAAGCAAAGCTTTCAGTACTAAGAAAGTCTGCAATCAAGTCCAAGAAAATAGAGAAAGCTAATTACTTTAAAGTAAGGGACGAGTACATAGAAACTAAGAAAACAGAACTGATAAAGCCTATTGATATAGAGTCAGCCCATTTGACTATCCTCATCACTATGTTTTCAGCTCTATTTCTATGCGGAGGATTTTTATACACCAAATATTTATTCTGGAAACTAGACGTTGAAGTAGCTAAGTTCTTTACTATTTCTGACTATTTGTCGAGTAGTATTGATGTGGTATTTGGAGCCGTTATTGCTACCTTAATATTTTTTGTATTTTTTATCAAAGGGGCTTCTAGTCGGTTACATACAGTGATACACAATGACCAGTACAAAATCGAATCCAAAAGCAAAGACTGGTGGATTTACATTGTCATTCCTATGACTGTGCTATCTATTTTTACTGAGTTGTATACAAATAGCGGTAAAAGTCTGGCAGCTCACATAGCTCTACTTTCAGTATTTGTTTTAATAGAGACTGTCGGTAAAATTAGGATTGAACGCTACGTAAAAAATTTCCATATTGTTATCCTATTAGCGGTAGTACTTTCATTGTTTTGTGTCTATTTAGTTCTAAAGGCCAACTCTCAGATACGAGACTTAAAATCTACAGCTTCTGCTGATGTCAGTTTGCAACTCAAAAACGAATACAAGCAGTTAAGCACTTATAAGTTGATAACAGTAAACTCTGGATATGCATTTTTATACGGTGACAATAAAGTCATCGTCATTCCTAAAGATGCTGTTCAGTATTACACTTATTGATACTTCTTTTACCCTAAAAACATCACAAAATTGTCTGAGGTCTTTTAATAATAAGGCCTCAGCTAGTTTCCCCCCTGCCCCCCCCCCCTCATTTAGCTCCCTACATTTAGGCTCATCTGCCGGAGCATTAGACAGCCTATGGGTAACCGCACTCAGCAATCTCTTTAAGTACACACTTCCTGTTTCTCTCTGGGGTAATCTCTAAAGAGAAACCAGACTGACATCTCATTTCTTTCTCGTTAGGGTGGTATTTAAATGAGAAACACATATTCTCATTGGTTCTAGAGTCTAACGAGAGCCAGAAGTCCCATGACCACATACATTTATGCTCGTGTTTCTACCAATGAACAGAATGTCCACCAGCAAGTAGACTACTTACAGGCTAAGTACCCTAAGACAGACTTTGTGGTAACAGAGAAAGCTAGCGGCAAGACCCTAGATCGTCCTGAATATAAGAAGTTGGTTGCTCATTTAGTCGAAGGAGACACGCTCATTGTCAAGTCTGTTGACCGTCTTGGGCGTGATGCTTTGGCAGTACAGCAACAGGCTGATGAACTGTGCAAACGTGGGGTTAACGTAGTCGTTAGTGACTTGGATGGTACAAACCTGAATAGCACCGCAGGCAGAATCATTCTAGCAGTCATGGCACAGATAGCTCAGGCTGAGAGGGAAACACTTTTGGAACGCCAAAGGATTGGTATTGATAGAGCCAAGGCCGAGGGCAAGTACAAAGGAAGAACCGCGACCCCTGATGCCACGGTAGCAAGAGCAAAGGAGTTGAGAACCAAAGGATTGTCTATGGCTGAGACTGCCAAGACTATTGGTGTCGGGGTATCCACACTGTATAGGCTACTGAAATGAGGCCCTACAACCCCTCTAAATAATCCGTAGAGGCACGTTAGACCTAGCTTAGTAAATGGTAGCCATGAGGCATATGAGCAGCTCTAGATCATTCAAGAGTCTTAAAGCTTATCTGTCTCTGACTACCTGTTTTAGTCGACCGCCAATAAAGATGACTTAACCACAGCATTGGTAAGACAATCAAATCTACACTCTCAAAGCGGACTATAGAACTAAGCAGCTACTCATTGCAGCCCTCACAACTTAAGGCTAACCTGAATCTCTTCTGTAGACACAATCTTGAAACCCAAACCTATCAGATTTTCCTTGTCACGGTCTCCCTTCTACAAGACTTCTCAGAGCAATGCCTCAGTAATGATGCCTACTTAGATAATGATATTTTATCCACCTAAGTTACTTAAGAGTGAAACCTAAAGCAGTCATAAGCTTTAACCTTAAGGATTTGAGTCGTAAATGAGGTCGTTACTTATATTGTCTTTACTCTTGTATGCCTATTAATTTTCAAAACAAGCATAAGGATGATGTAACTAACTGTTTTATAGTAACTAAAAGACTTCTATCGTTAAGAGAGCTTGAGACTTAGGTCAGACATCTTAGGATATGACTTAGCGGAGCTGTCAACATTAGAACCCTCTAATCAACTTTCATCATCCTAGAGATAAAGTAAATATCGAGATACAAAAACCGCCCCTCAAAGCGGACTAATGGAATGAAAGTCGTTCTGCCTCAATCTGAGTCAATTTAATCCCTGTTGTCGTGCCCTCAAACCATGGCAACTTCAACCAACACCAAGGTCACCCAAGGCCTATAACCCAAACAGCATTTAATTAAGCGCATTCACTCGAGACCACACTTAGGAAGTATCCTTTGCTGTTTGGCCTTTGTGTGGATGGGACTTGATGAGTGCCCTTACTTAAACTCAATGGATACAACCATATGAAAACTAATACAACACAATATAAAGTTAACTTAAAAGTCGTCGATGCGATGATGGGAGCAGGAAAGAGCACCGCCATTCAGCAATATATGAAGGATAACGCACTAGCCTCGAAGTTTGTGTATGTCTCCCCTCTTCTATCTGAACTCGAACGCTTTCAACAAGATTGCCCCGAGTTAAACTTTCAGCAGCCCACATCTATGGGTCGAAGCAAAAAGGACTCGTTCATGGATCTAATCCTTAACGGGTACAATATTGTCACTACACACGCAACACTCCAGAACCTCAATCATTCTGATGCTAACGAGATTAATGCTGCTGGATACGTCCTAATCATTGATGAAGCAGTGGAGGCAATCAAAGTCCCCCCACCTCTTGGACGCCATCGACTTAGAACCTTGATAGAGTCGGAAGCCTTATCTGTAGCAGCTGACGGCCTTATAACTTGGAACTGTGCGAGCTTCCCTATTGCAGCTATTGATGACGCAAGAGAGAAAGCACTTGCAGAGGACTGTTGTAACCAAAGCTTGTACTTGATCGGTGGTGAAACCCTCATACACCAGTATCCAATCAGTATCCTATCTTCCTTTGAAGAAGTTATCTGTATGACCTACCTATGGGAAGGCACCATCTTTTCCCATTACTGTCGTATTCATGACATCAAGCCACTGGATATTACCCATGAGCTTGCCTTAATGCGCAATGAGACTGAACTCAAGCAGATAGCCCGTGACAACATCAAACTGTTTGAACCCAAAAAGGACACTCGAGCTTCTTTAACTCAAGTTTGGTGGAGTAAAGCTAGACCAGCAGTCATCAAGCCACTTTCCGCTCTGATTACAAGCTTCGTGACCAACAGAAAGCTAACGTCTGAAAATATTCTCATTACTTGCCCAAAGGCAAACTGGGATTATAAGGATGAAAATGGTCAGCGTATCAAGTCAGGAAAAGCACAAGCCAAAGGAGCAAAGTACACCAACGCACTTTGGGTCGCTTCAACTTGCCGAGCAACTAACAAGCATGCCAACAAGACTGCTGTCGTTTACGCGCTTAGTAAGTTTGAGAACCCTGCTATTTACAACCATTGTAAGAACAAAGGAGTGACATTCAATAAAGACAAGTATGCCCTAGCTGAAATGCTCCAGCTCATATGGCGAGGGTGTATTCGAAAGGGGGAACCTATGCACTTATTTATTGTATGCCCTCGAATGCGCAAGCTGTTTAAAGCGTGGCTATATGAAAGGCAAACTCACCAACTTGCGTAAACCACAACCGTTCAAGAACTACGCCCCTATTCCCTTAGGGCATAACAACACGTTCAAAACCAATCTCCACTAACCGCACCTCTACCCAGTCCTGTTACAAGGCTCGTGTTGAGATGCTTACACAACCACCGACAGGCTTTAAGACCATCTGTAAGCCTGTCATTTCACATCGCAACATTAAGTAATTCACAAGGAAAAACTCATGAAAACTATCCAACTAACTTTCAATCAGGTCACTGCGACTATCACTTCTAATGAAGACGGCATGTTTGATCTTAACGACATCTGGCGTTCCTTTGGTCTGACCGAGAAGCAACGCCCTAGCGAATGGCGACACCGCGTCCGTAAGGAACTTTCTGAAACCGGAAATATGCGGGTTCAAAGAGACGGTCGAAACGGGCAATACACTTGGGCAACTCAAGAAGCTCTGTACGCTTACGCCATGTGGTGCGACACAAAGTTCTATATGGCTGTAGTCCAAGCATTCATAGCGCTAACCAATGGTGACATCCCCAAGGCTATCTCTATCGCTCGTTCTGTAGCTGACGTCCAAGGTGAACGTGCTTCTGAGTTATACGGTAAGTGCTGCAAAGGCGGCTTCGCAATGCGTACAGCTCTGGAGTCTTTAGACCACGACATGGCCGCAATGAAAGACCTGATTGATGAAGTCGCATCGACCCTCCTGATTAAGAAAGCTCGAGACGCCTACTGGACATCAGTCATTCGTCTTGTTGAAGAGCTGCATGACGAGTTCGCCAAGACAAACGGTCGCCGTATGGACCTACGTACCTATGAGGGTTACACAGACCTGACGCTGCACTGTATCAAGCGACAGAAACGTATCGTCCAGACCCGTCTAACCCGTTTGCAAAACTCTATTTGAGCTACTCCCAATCCAACGCCTTAACTAGCTTCAACATGTTCTCTATCCTGTATTCTTTGCCATAGCGGTCAAAGGTTATAGAGCCATGAGAATGACCAAGCAAACCAGCGACCATATCTGAGCTGTACTCTTTATGTTTGAGCTGAGTAGCCACCGCATGACGAATGCCATGTAAGGTGTCTCGCTCACCCCAGCCCAACTTAGGCTTAAAGGTGTAGAACCATTTAGAGACCTGATGTGAATAACCACGAGTCGATATCTTCCTGAGTTCTGGGAATAGTCGCTCGTGGCCGCTAGCCTGTTGCTTATCAACAAACTGAAGGAAGCCCATAGCGATTAGCTTAGGATGAATAGGGATGACACGTTCACTGGTCGCGGTCTTAATGGACTGATCTGGATGTGTCGCTCTAATGTGAATGCAGGGATAACCATCAATAACGGTAAAGTCATCTATATATAGTTGAGCTAGCTCCCCTAACCTCGCGCCAGTATAAGCAGCAAGCCTTGGCAACCATGCACGGTACGGCATTTTATGCTCAGTGGTCGGTGGGATTTCCCTGAATAGCTGTTTGATTCTGGTCTCGCTCAGTGCATCTCTAGCCTTAGAGGCCTTAACCTTAGCCGACACCTTAATACTTAAGCCTGTCATAGGGTTGCTAGTGCCGTAATGGAGAGCAGCCCACTGTAATAATGCAGAGACTCGAGTCAGTCGCTTGTTAACTGTAGATACCGCAAGGTCTGCTTTGGATGAGAAGTGTCGTTTGTACTCCAATGCCTTAGCCAATGTGAACTCATCTAAGCGTAAGTCACCTATAAGATTAATCATATCCTTAAAGGTCTGACGATTAACCTGCTCACTATGTGGTGACCAAGCGCCTTGCTTACGTTTCTCTTGGCAAAACTCTTCTACAACTTGGCTAAGTCTTGGGAGCTTAGGATGACTGTTGTTGCTTTGGGCGGTAATAGTGGGGGCAGAGACATTGGCTGGTCTTAAGGCCTCTTGCGTACAGGCTTGAGTATGAACCATCTCCGTAGTGTCTTGAGTATCACCTTCGGCAACACATCTAAGCTGGCTCAACACTTGCCAAGACTTACGAACAGCCTCAAGACGGTCTCGAGTCGCTAAGGACTTTCTGATTTCACGTTTACCGAGGATAGACCGAAGATTTTCAGGTACAACTACGCGCGCATACCAAATGCCATGGCGAGATTGAAACAAATATGGGGGAGTTTTATGTAAACTAATTCTCATCGAGTGTACCACCAAGTGTATCACCTGAGGTCTTTCTGAGATAAGTCTTTGATTAGACTTTAGTTTGGAGGCTCCCCTAGAGCCGCACTCCGGCACATGAGTCACTTGCTGCGGTTGCTCCCTTCCAGGCCTGGCCGAGTTCACAAGTTATCATTGCGGAGGGACCCTAGGGTCACCATCGATTTCTTTAAGAGCGTTACTCCAAAGAACGGCTGCATTATCTATCATGCATCACCAGCAATCAAGTGATTATCACCCAAGTTTACCCAATTTGGGTTTAATCGACGATTCTATAAACAAAAGCCCTTAAATAAGGGCTTTTTCACACTATAAACTAGAGCTTATCGCGTAAGGGGTTGGTTATCAGTTTAACTGTAGGTAGCTATAAACTAAGTTTGCTGCGGTTTTTCTCGATTAGCTTTTCACCAATCCCTTTCACTTCGGTGAGTTGTTCAATTGAATTAAAATTTCCATGCTGTTGACGATACTCAACAATTGCAGCGGCTTTAGCCTCACCGATACCACTTAATGCGGATAGCTGAGCAATTGTTGCGCTATTAATTTTAATCAACTCGGATTTAGCTTTAGATTGTTTTGCTTGCTGTGACGTGGGTGCTTCTGCAACTTTCGTTGCCGATACTGCAGGAAATATTAATAAACTCGATAGGCATAAAATAGACAAAATGACTTTATACATAGAAAACTCCTTTTATTTATCCATAAATGTGTGGCCGCAATCCTTTTTCCATCGCCACAACTAAAAGATAGATCACTGTCGCGAATTTAGCCAGTCAGCGCGCACCGTCACACCAACGCCAACACGAAAGAGATCTCGATCACGCTAAAGGTATAATGGCTAACTTTCAGTAACTTGTATTGCACATACAAAAAATGCCTGTTTGATGAATAAATGTCGAATTAACAGAACAACTTTAAGTGACAGTAATCTCAAATACGCTATTTTCGTGAGAGCTCACACGCTTTTTATATGCCAAATCTGTAAGTTTTTAACGCCATGCCAGATTTTGAACTTAGCTAAAGCTGAACTAGAGTGAGTCAACCTAAAATAATAATGGACATGACAATGTCATTTGAATCAACAAAAGTACCCGATAATACCGATGGCATGATGTCAAAACAGCAGAAAAAGTTAATCATTTTGGCTGCTGATATCATACTGTTATTTTTGATGTATAACTTCCTTCCCTTCGAACAAGGCGTTAATACGGGTTTAGCCTTGCTGGTATTTACAGCAATTCTGTGGTTAACAGAAGCCATTCATATCAGTGTCACAGCAATTCTAATTCCAATTTTGGCCGTTCTATTTGGTGTGTTCGAAACACAATCGGCAATGAGTCACTTTGCGAACCCTATCATTTATCTATTCTTTGGTGGTTTTGTGCTAGCTGCTGCGTTAAACCACCAAGGTATTGATAGGTTGATTGCCCAGAAAGTGCTTGGCGCTTCGAAAGGTCGCCTTTCAGTAGCCTGTGTGATGCTATTTGGGATCACCGCGGGTCTATCTATGTGGATCAGTAATACCGCCACAACCGCAATGATGTTACCTCTTGCTCTTGGTATTTTGCATCAAATCGATATCGCTAAACATAAAAGCACCTACCTGTTTGTGTTGCTAGGTATCGCCTACTCGGCCAACATCGGCGGGATAGGTACCTTAGTGGGCAGCCCGCCTAATGCGATTGCGGCTGCTCAAGTAGGACTATCTTTTGCCGATTGGCTTGAGTTTGGTCTTATTACTGTCGCAATTATGCTGCCAATGATGCTGATTGCACTTTATTTGTACTTAAAGCCCGATCTTTCGATGATCTGTGAAGTGAAAGCCGAGCAGCAGTCATTGAACTTCCAAGGTAAATTAACCCTACTTATTTTCATTTCAACAGTGTGCTGCTGGATTTTCAGTAAACCTCTTTCACAAGCCTTAGGCGGCATCGCTAAATTCGATACAATTGTAGCCCTGAGTGCGGTTGTACTATTGGCAGGTCTTGGGTTAGTCCAATGGAAAAAAATTGAAACCACAACAGATTGGGGCGTACTTATCCTATTCGGTGGCGGCTTAACCTTAAGTGCTGTACTTAAAGCAACGGGCACAAGTGTATTTCTAGCCCATTGGATCACCGATATTTTTGGTAATACCCACATGGCGCTATTTACATTTGCAGTAATAGCCTTTGTGGTCATGTTAACTGAATTTGCCAGTAATACGGCCAGTGCAGCATTATTGGTTCCGGTGTTTGCTGCCATAGCCGAAGCTTTAGGGCTGTCACCTGTTATGCTGTCAGTATTAATTGGTATCGCTGCATCTTGTGCCTTTATGCTACCTGTTGCCACACCACCAAACGCTATCGTTTATGGCTCCGGTTATATTAAGCAGTCTGAAATGATGAAGGCTGGTGTGATTATCAACTTTATCAGTATGGTAGTGCTTTATATCATCGCGCATACTTTCTGGGATATTTAACCCAACACAAAAGAGCCCAACCTTAGGTCGGGCTCTTATTATTCATTGTAAAAATCAGCAAGTATTAACCTCACACGAATTGGTTATTACCCCAGCTTATCTAAGCCCGCCTCAAGTGCCTGAATAATATCTTCTACCGATTCTAGTCCCACCGAGATCCGCAGCAAATTATCCGTGATCCCCGCTCGACTTCGCTCTTCATCTGTATAAGGAGAATGTGTCATTGAAGCTGGGTGCTGGATAAGCGATTCAGCATCGCCAAGACTGACCGCAATAGAAAATAACGGCAACTGATTAATAAAGCTTATCGATTCCTCAAGGCTGGCATCAAGCTCAAACGCTATTACGCCGCCCGCTCTTCGCATCTGCGTTCCAAGCAATTTATGACCAGGATGGCTTTTAAGTGCTGGGTAGTACACCTTAGATATTTTCGGGTGGTACTCAAGGTAACTAGCGATTTTTTCAGCATTATCACAATGCCTTTCAAGGCGAACATCTAAGGTTTTTAATCCTCGCAGGATGAGCCATGCATCATGGGGAGAAAGCACTGCGCCAACATCTTTGAGCACTTCATATTTAATCACCTCCATCTGCTGATGACTCGCGCAGATCAGCCCGGCAATAACATCACCATGACCATTGAGGTATTTAGTGGCGCTGTGAATAACAATATCGATCCCATGCTTGATGGGTTGCTGCAATAAAGGCGTCATAAAGGTGTTGTCCACCACACTCACCAAATTGTGCTGCTTAGCGATACCAGCTATCAAATCTAGGTTATACACATCTAAATGTGGATTTACTGGTGTCTCGCAAAAAATTACTTTGGTATTAGGCTTTACTGCGGCCTTAATTTCCGCTTCGTCATTGAAATTAACTAATGATACTTCAATGCCGAACCTCACTAACAGCGAAGTCATTAACGAAAAAGTACATCCATAAACTGCATTAGATGCGACTAAATGATCACCATGACTTAAGTTTGCCAATAATGCTGCCGATACCGCCGCCATGCCAGAAGCCGTCGCAGCCGCCGCTTCGCTGCCTTCTAGTGCAGCAATTTTGCGCTCAAGCTCTGCTGTCGTCGGGTTTCCTAAACGCGTGTAAATATAACCTTGTTCAGCTCCCGAAAATCTCGCTCCGCCCTGCTCTGCGCTATCAAACACAAAAGTAGCACTTTGGCATAATGGCGTCACCAGCGCACCGACGGGGTTACTCTCACGTCCAGCATGGATTACTTTTGTGGCGAGTTTCCATCTATCTTGCATATTGCTCTCCCTACTAGATCTGCACTGACTTTTTAATCGTTGTGAATGTCAGCTTCATCGTTTTAATTTCAGATGAATTTGCCAACCCATTTAATCGACAAATCAAACAACAGGCTCAGTTCAGCGTTGTGCAATCAACATGAACTACTCAGGCTAAAGATCATACTATTTGAGGCGAATAGGAGCTAAACCGCTTGTAAACTGAATGTTACAAACGGCTTAATATGTAAGGATGGGCGTGATGTGAGAGAATGCTTTTTAGCAAGTGCCCAACGTATAAATGCTTATATGTTGGCCCTCAAGCCGTCAGATGCTGGTAATGTTCAGGGCTAGTCTTTATGGACTTTGCTCTTCTCCACTTTAACCGTTTTAGACAATACGCTCGCCGATAGCTCTTTTAGACTGAGTAGCAGTTCTTTATGGATCCCTGAAAGCTTAGGCTTAGATTGCGCAGTAAACTCAAGCGGACGACATAATGCCATTGCTTGGTAACCGAGCCTTGCCGTTAGCAGTCCGCCACCTAGCCCTTGAGCGAGTCTGGCAGATAATTTACCTGACATCTCTACCGACAACAATTGAGTGCCTAAGTCGGTAATAATCTCGCTCGAGCCGGCGTAGATAATATTGCCTATAATGCTGCGGATCAGTTTTATGCGACTCCAATAACCCAGCTCAACGCCATAACAAGCTGCAAGCTTATTAATCATGCTCTGGTTACGCCAAAGAATAATCGCCATATCTAACATCGCTAAAGGACTCGCAGCCAGTAATAAAGCCGATTCTTGAGCAAAACGTCGCACAATTTTTTTAGCAGCTAAATCACGCTCACTCAATACCAGTGAATCGAACAATATGAGTTTTTCAGCGTCGTTATGTTCCGCTGTAACACTTTGCTGATATCGACTAACCTGCACGGTTTTAGGGAGTTTCTCAATGATCTCATCAATAAATGGATCGGCCTCTCCCATCTGCATGCTGTGCACTAAACGGTTACCAACACTTTGACTGTCTTCGATAGCCTTTAAGGCTTTTAGCTTTCGCCATTCAACAAAGGTCATCTTACCAGCCCATAATGTCACAAGAACGGTGACACTGGCATAAAGGCCAAATAACCAACTACTCTGTAAAAAAGCCGCTTGTAGGCTAAGAACGGCTTCTACAACCACGACCACAGCGATACCGACTAGGCACAACCTCCCCAACCAACTGCGTTTACGCGCTAAGTGCGGATCTTTTGTCGTTTCTTGCGCTAACGGATCAAACGCCGCTAAACGCTCGTCAACTAGGGTTTCAAGCTCTGACTCTGAGAAGCTAGCGGTTTCGATAAACTCGAGCTGTGGATCAAAGCTAGTCGCTGCAGCTAGCTTTATATCTGTCTCATTGCTATCAGAGTCACTATTGTCGAATCGTTGTTGTTTTTTAATGGAATTATCACCTTGTGACATACACACTCACTCGTCTAACGTTTACCTAAAGACTGATCTAGTATTATTTCAACTTGTCACCGAGCAAATACTGTAAAACATGATCTAAACGTATGTGCTCAAAATCGGCGTTACTGCGCTGCGGATGTTGATTCACTGCTGGCGCAAAATTGACAAACTCAAAGCCCTGATTATCCCAAAAATCAGCAGAGGGTAAAGACTTAGGCACCTCTCCTGGAAACAGGGTCACAGGCTCTTGCTCGCTAAGCTCGGTGCCACGTACCACTTCTATTTCGCGTCCATCTTGTTTGACCATGCCATGGCTAGTTGATTTAATCGCACTGATCGCCATGGTTTCAACCTCACAACCCTCAAACTTAGCGTGTTGCTGACTTTGATGAACCAATTGAGTCAATAAAGATAAAACATTGCCTTGCTGATCACGAGTAACATGGTCAACTTTACTGGCTGCAAACAACAGTTTATCTATTTTTGGCGAGAAAAGTCTTTTGAGTAAGCTCGACTGGCCAAATTGAAAGCTTTCCATCACCGCATGGATTGCTGATTTCATGTCATCAAATTGAGCACGGCCACGGTTTAGTGGGGTAAAGCAATCGACAAGTAATAGCTGCCTATCAAATTTGGCAAAGTAATCATGATAAAAAGGTTTAACGACCCGACTGACATACTCTTTATAGCGCTGCTTTAGCGTGTGATAAAAGCTGTTAGAGGCCGATTGTTCAAGTGTTTGAAAGCCTAACTCATCAATATCAAGCAGCGGAAACAATGCCAAAACAGGCGTGCCATCTAACTCACCCGGTAACAATAATCGCCCCGGCTGAGCATAATAAAATCCATGATTCGTCACGCAGTCTTGCAGTAGCTTTTGGTAACTGTCTGCAATTTGCTGCAGCTTAAGTTCATCAGCTTCGCTGGCCAAATCAATGCTATTAAGTAATTGAGTAAATTCAGCATAATAAGTCGAACACTGAAAAACGGCCTTTCTTTCTACTTGCGTATTTGACCACTGCTGAAATGACAGTTTTAGCATGGGCAGATCGAGTAGCCATTCACCCGGATAGTCGACAATATCTAAATATAAGGTGGCACTATCGGTAAGCTTTGACAGTAAACCTTTAGCTGGACGATATTTTATGGCGAGTCTGAGCTCGCTGATACTACGGGTAGATATTGGCCAGACCCGAGGTTCAGTCGTTAACGACTTCATCGCCCCGTCATAATTAAAACTTGGAATAGTTAAATCAGGTTGCATATCGCGTTTTACGCCATACAAGCGACCATCACGCGCGACTTGCCATAAGGGTAAGTGTGAGCTTGTTTCTGCAATACCGGAATGCAGCAGTTGATTAACAAGGCCAGTAATAAACGCTGTTTTACCCGCCCCAGCCAAGCCTGTAACCGCTAGGCGTAGATTTCTATCGGTTGTTCTAAGCGCAACGGCTTGGGTATTCTTAGTGAGCTTTTTGAGAGAGCGTTTAAGACTTGCCATAAAATGAAGTAAAACTCGTTTTGAGAAAGTTCTAGGGCAGTATAGCCTGCCCCGTCATTGAACTATAGATAATTGCTTATAGATCATTGGCTACAGATGATTCATCTATAAATTATTGATTTGATCTTTAAGATCGTAATTGTCAGAAGTGACGTGACGTTCTAGATTTTGTAGCCTCACTTCTAAAGTTCTAAACTGGCTATTCACATCCTTTAGGGCCATTTTAGCTGGCTCTCCTGATTGCCAAAACTTTTTCTTCAATTCAATCTCTTTGCTTGCAAACTCGTTCTTTCCTGTGCCAGGTTTAATATCCAAGATCATCCAAAGCAACACGTAGATGATCAGCACAATCCCTGAGCCACCCAACAAGAAGATTGAAGCGGCAAGTACTCTAACTAACCAAGTTTCAAAATTGAAGTAATCAGCAATACCGGCACACACACCCGCTATTTTACCTGACTGAGGAATCCGATATAACGTTCGTTTACCATCGTTCATCCTGACTTCCTCCTTGTTATTTAATTAAATAGTGGCGCAGTTCTACAGTAATGAGTCGAGGTTGTTTAATCATTTCGACTCCTCCACTGTGGTGCCTCACTGTCTAAGATTGCTTCTAACGTTTCAATGCGGTGTGACATTTTGTCAGCTTTGGCAATCAGCTCATTAAGCTGGTTAAACTCTTCTTCAGTAAGGCCTTGGCTAACCTGTCTCTTACTGCGGTAATGCAGTATTAACCATATTGGAGCCACGACTACCATAAAAATAATAATCGGGGCCATTAAAATATCCGGGTCCATAACTCACCTCCTTTTAGGTTATTACTTAGTTTTAGTTTTACTGCCCTTCATTTTCGCTTTAAGCGCTTCAAGCTCGGCGTTAACTGAATCTTCAGCTTCTAGCGCAGCGAATTCATCGTTCAGCGTGCGCTTATTACCCAAATCGTATGAATCAACTTGAGATTCTAAATTTTCTACACGACGCTCATATTGATCAAACTTACTCATGGCATTATCAATTTTACTTGAATCAAGCTGCTTCTTTACTTCTAAGCGTGATGAAGCTGTCTGCTTGCGCATGATGATAGTCTTTTGACGTGCTTTAGCATCGGCTAGCTTATCTTGTAGCAAGTTAACTTCTTCTTTAAGACGCAAGATATGCTCTTCAACAACCACTAATTCAGCAGCAAGTGTTTGCGCTAGGTCATTAGCTTTTTGTTTTTCAACTAAAGCCGCTTTCGCAAGATCTTCACGGTCTTTCGATAAAGCAAGTTCAGCCTTATTTTCCCAATCTTGTACCTGCTCTTGTACTTTAGCGATGCGGCGAATGATCTCTTTTTTCTCAGCCAATACTTTGGCAGAGGTAGAGCGCACTTCAACTAACGTGTCTTCCATCTCCTGAATGATAAGACGAACCATTTTCTCTGGATCTTCAGCCTTATCAAGTAATGAACTGATATTCGAGTTTATGATGTCTGCAAAGCGTGAAAAGATTCCCATAATAATTTCCTCTAATTAACGTTGGATTCGATAAATATAATCCACATTCCGTGCCAACTTTCTATTTACCCCACAATACAACGACTTAAACAATTATTTAACTTTTACTTTCATTTATAAACTGACCGTCATATTATTATTTTCACCACTTATTAGCGTGAAAGACTAAAAATTACTGTGAGAAAGCAATTTCAGCAAGATAACCTGATCGGACAATCCAATGCTTTACTGGAAGTCCTTGAACATATTTCACAAGTAGCGCCTTTATCTAAGCCGGTACTCATTATTGGTGAACGCGGTACAGGTAAAGAGCTTATCGCTGAGCGTTTGCACTATTTATCAAAACGCTGGGATCAAAGCTTTATCAAGCTCAACTGCTCATCGTTAAGTGAAAACTTACTCGAAAGTGAGTTGTTTGGCCATGACTCCGGTGCATTTACCGGAGCGAATAAAAAACATGAAGGCCGTTTTGAACGCGCCGATGGCGGCACCTTGTTTTTAGATGAGCTTGCCAATACTTCAGGGCTAATTCAAGAAAAGTTATTACGCGTAATTGAATACGGCGAATTTGAACGCGTCGGTGGAAGCAAAACGGTACAAACCGATGTGCGCCTTATTTGTGCCGCCAACGAAGATCTTCCCTCTCTTGCTGAAGCGGGTGAATTTAGACCAGATCTACTCGACAGACTCGCTTTTGATGTGATCACTTTGCCCCCCTTAAGACACAGAACAGAAGATATCATGCCACTTGCAGAGTATTTTGCGGTCGGTATGGCAAGACAGTTAAAGCTTGAGCTATTTGAAGGCTTTAGCCCAAATGCAACTAAGCAGCTTATGGAGTATCAGTGGCCTGGTAATATTCGTGAGCTTAAAAACGTTGTTGAACGTAGCGTTTATCGCAATGCCGATACCAACATCGCCATTGATCAGATCATTATTGACCCCTTTGCTTCCCCCTATCGACCAACAAAGCGCGTTAAAACAAAAGAGCGTCAGCAAAGTGTGTCTCCTGAAAACGTTAATTTCACTAACAATGGCACAGAAGTAAGTGCTAACCCAATAACAAAGGTCGACAATACGGTTAACTTCCCTATCGACTTCAAAACACACTGTGAGCAAAACGAAGTAGCTATTCTTAAACTCGCGTTAGAAGCGGGCCAATTTAACCAAAAGAAGACCGCTGAATTGCTCGACCTTAGTTACCATCAACTTCGCGGGATCTTAAAGAAATACAACTTGCTGGATAAATAATTGCTGTTAGCTAGCGGGCACTGTTAAAATGGCTGACAATGTTCAGCTAAAAAATGATTGCTTAATGAAACAGCTGCTAAAGAGAATAAAGTTGATCACCGGGATCGTTGCGATTAACTTGTTACTCATCGCCTGTGGGCCACAGCAAGTTCCCGCGGGTTTAGTCTACTGCTCGGAAGGCAACCCTGAGACGTTTAATCCTCAGTTAGTGACCTCAGGAACGACAATTGACGCCACTTCACAACAAATTTACGACAGTTTAGTCGATTATGACCCGATTTCGGGTGAAATAGTGCCTTCTCTTGCGACCTCATGGGACACCTCTGAAGATGGCCTAAGCTATCGCTTTAAGTTACGATCAGGTGTCAAATTTCATCATACCCCTTGGTTTACACCGACTCGCGAATTAAACGCCGATGATGTGCTGTTTTCTTTTAATCGCATCATAGATAGCAGCAACCCTTACCATCAAGTATCAAAAAGTGGTTACCCTTTCTTTCAAAGTATCGGTTTTAATCAAACTGTCGCCAATATAGAAAAAGTGGCTGATGACGAAGTGATTTTTCACCTGAATCAAAGTGATGCATCATTTCTTGCCAATTTAGCAACCGGTTTCTCTGTTATTTTGTCTAAAGAGTACGCCGATAACCTCATCAACCAAGGAACCCCTGAGCTGCTGGACAGAAACCCTGTCGGTACGGGTCCGTTTAAGTTGGTCAAATATGTCAAAAATGAGCTTATCCGTTACCACCGAAATGATGATTTTTGGCGCACTTTACCTGAATTGGAACAGCTTGTTTTTAATATTACCCCACAAAGTAGTGCCAGATTAACCAAGCTCATCACGGGTGATTGTAGTGTATCTGCGCTCCCTAAAGCTGGCGAGCTACCTGTGATTAAGCGCCACCCTAGCCTTGAGCTTGATACCCAACTTGGGTTCAATGTCGCATTTTGGGCTTTCAACACCCAAAAGAAACCTTTTGATGATGTTCGTGTTCGTCAGGCATTGGCCTACGCCGTCGATAAAAACAACATCCTAAGGGTGGTTTACCAAGAAACAGCGATAAAAGCGACGGGAATGCTGCCCCCCCAGTCTTGGGCCTACCATTACAATAAGAGCCGCTATCAATATAATCCTGAAAAGGCACGCGCCTTGTTAAAGGATGCTGGAATAACCAACCTAAGCATTGATATCTGGGCGATGCCCGTTGCACGTATTTATAACCCTAATGCGCTTAAAACAGCCGAACTAATCCAGGCCGACTTGGCCAATATCGGTGTTAAGGTCAATATTGTCACTTACGATTGGAGTGTATTTAATCAAAAACTTAATCGTAACGACTATGACTCAGTGTTAATTGGTTGGAATGCTGATAATAGCGATCCTGATAATTTCTTTTCACCTATTATGAGTTGTGACTCTCTCGACTCGTCGAGTAACCGTGCCCAATGGTGTAATTTAGAAATGGATAGCATCTTAGCAAAGGCCAAAGCCACGACATCAGAACCCGAACGAAAAATACTTTATCAGCAAGCTGAAGCGTTATTTATCGAACATGTGCCTATGATGACATTTGCCCACGCTACCCAGTTGACCTTTAAAAACAGAAACGTCAAACAAACACAGCTTACTCCTTTTGGCGGGATTTCATTTGAACGAGCCAAAAATATAGCGCCTGAGGGAGACTTATAATGGGTCGATATCTTTTACGCAGATTAAACCTATTTTTTGCCACAACGCTTGTATTAGTTGGCGTGTTGTTTGTGACGACTGAACATTTCCCCGTTAATAAGGCATTTGCTTTAAGCGGAATAGCGGCCCCGAGCGCAGAGCAATTACAGCAAATAGAAGAGACTTATCAGTTAAACGGCAATCAACTAGAGCAGTTTATTGCCTATGCAAAGACGCGTTTGAGTGGCGATTTAGGCTTATCTATCACCTCTCAACGTCCAGTTATTGAAGAATTAACCCAGGCATTGCCTGCTTCATTTGAGCTAGCAACGGTTGCAGGGCTAATTGCAGTACTACTGGGCGTTCCATTAGGGATATTCGCCTCATTAAGTAAGAATAAAATCACCCAACACAGTATTATGGCGATCACCTTAACCGGTTATTCAATTCCGGTATTTTGGTTAGGCCTCACCTTATCACTCTGGTTTGGTGTCGAACTTGGTTGGCTTCCAGTATCAGGGCGGATTAACCTATTATATGAAATCGAGCCAAAGACCGGATTTATGCTAATCGATACCCTCTTCTCTGACTCGGTATACCGTTTCTCCGCATTTAAAGATGCCCTGTTTCATATTATATTACCCTCGATAACCCTAGCCGTATTGCCTTTTACAGTGGTGGTACGAATTACCCGCGCCGCCATGTTAAACATTATGGACCAACCTTACATTAAGGCAGCTGAAGCTCGCGGATTACATACTGGAACCATTGTGCTACGCCATGCGCTGCCAAATGCGCTTATTCCCGTGCTAAAAAACTTGGGGTTAATGCTGGGGACTTTTGCAAGTTACGCCATGATTGTTGAAGTTATCTTCTCCTGGCCCGGAATCGGCAACTGGTTAGTATCGGGTATTTATCAGCGTGATTACACAGTGATCCAAGGTGGCGTGTTAGGCGTTGCACTTATCATCATTTTTTTAAGCATCTTAATTGAAGTACTTCATAACGCTTATAATCCGCTAAGCAGGAAAGAACTTTATGCCGCGAATTAGAATTTATCAAGAAGACCATATCCCTTCGCCAATGCAAAAGGTGTGGCAGGCATTTGCTGATAACCCGTTCGCATTAATAGGGCTTTGGGCTGTATGTTGTTTACTTATAGTGGCAATTTTTGGCCCATGGATAGCGCCATTTTCACCAGAGCAACAGGATCCATTGGCACTGCTTTTACCGCCGTCTTGGGATGCGAGTGGCACGGTTGAGCACTTTCTCGGGACCGATGATTTAGGCCGAGATATCTTTAGTCGCTTGCTTCACGGTGCGCACCTTACGTTTGGCATGGCGCTGGCTATTGTACTGGCGTCCTTGTTAGTCGGTTTCATCATTGGCTCAATTTCTGGCATGATGAAGGGGCTAAAATCATCAATTTTAAGCCACCTTCTCGACGCGCTGTTATCCATTCCATCTTTATTAATGGCAATATTGGTTGTAGCGGTTATGGGGCCAGGATTAGATAACGTATTTTGGGCTGTGGGTATAGCCCTAACGCCACAGTTTGTAAGGGCAATTCACCAAGCTGTGCACGAAGAACTGCAAAAAGATTACGTGACAGCGGCCAAGTTAGACGGCGCTAACTCAGTACAGGTTTTTTGGTATGTCATTATGCCAAACGTATGGGAAACCGTAATCATCCAAACGACGCTGGCCATTTCAGCTGCAATTTTGGATATTGCAGCACTGGGATTCTTAAACCTTGGAGCGCAAGCCCCAAGCCCTGAATGGGGCGCTATGGTGTCTCAAGGATTAGATAACTTATTGACCGCACCTTGGACTGTAACCATCCCAGGTGTTGCTATTTTATGTAGCGTGCTTGCTATTAACTTAGTCGGTGATGGTTTGAGATCGGCGTTATCGCCCATCAGAAATTAATACTATGCCTTTACTTGATATACGTAACCTCACCATTGAACTTGATACGCCTCAAGGGCGAGTCAAGGCTCTGGAGCGCGTTAGCTTAACCATAAACCCCGGCGAATTACACGGCCTTGTGGGTGAGTCAGGCTCAGGTCGTACTCTACTCGCTCGCGCGATTTTAGGGGTGCCTGGCCATAACTGGACCATTACTGCTGATCGTATGATGTGGGATGGCCAAAACCTAATGGACATGTCTACCAAGCAGCGCCGCAATTTAATGGGCAGTGAAATCGCAGTCATATTCCAAGATCCTACAGGTAGCCTAGATCCAGCGATTACAGTGGGTAGTCAGCTCGTTGAAGCCATGCCTCAAGATAAACAAGTTTCATTTTGGAAACGCAATAAAGCGCGTAAAGCAACGGCGCAAAAATGGTTGCATAAGGTTGGTATTAAAAACACTGAAGAGGTCATGAGCAGTTATGCTTGGGAGCTCTCTGCAGGTGAGTGTCAGAAAGTGATGATAGCAATGGCCATTGCCAATCAGCCACGCCTATTGATTGCAGATGAGCCCACAGACTCGATGGAGATCAGCACTCAAGCGCAGATATTTAGACTTTTAAGTAAACTTAATCAACTACACAATGTATCCATTTTACTTATCAGCCATGAATTAGAAACCTTATCGGGCTGGTGCGATCAGCTGACCGTACTCTATTGCGGTCAAGTGATGGAATCGGGCCCGACATCCGAACTCCTCGAGCAACCATTTCATCCTTATACTAAAGCGTTACTCGATAATATGCCCGACTACTCCGGAGTATTGGCCCATAAATCCGTGATGAAAACCTTACCTGGATCGTCGCCAGCATTGCAACATCTGCCTATAGGTTGCCGACTTGGACCGCGCTGCCCGCAGGCGCAGAAACGTTGTGTTAGTAAACCTAGTTTGTGCCATAAAAAAGGACGCTATTTTGCTTGTCATTTCCCCTACCACAGTGAGCCATGCAATGACGACACCACTTCTTAAAGTTAATGATCTCAGTAAAAGTTATTATGCTGGCTACAAACGTTTTAAGCGTCAATACAACAAGGCGCTTTCACCGGTATCATTTGAGTTAAACCAGGGTGAAACATTAGCCATTGTTGGTGAAGCGGGTTCGGGCAAGAGTACAATAGCTCGAATTTTGGTCGGTGCGGAAATTAGAAGTGGCGGAGAGATTTTCTTCGAAGGGGAACCATTAGATAAACACGATCTAAAACAGCGTTGTCGCCTGATCCGCATGATTTTTCAGGATCCCAATACCTCACTCAACCCAAGGCTGACCATTGGCGAATTGTTGGATGAACCCCTGAAATTTAATACTAAACTGGATAGTCGTGAACGCAAGGCCCAGGTGATTGATAAGCTTAGAAAGGTTGGCCTATTACCGGAGCATATTGAATTTTATCCACATATGATCTCTGAAGGACAAAAACAGCGCGTTGCCGTAGCGAGAGCGTTAATGCTTGACCCAAAAATTATCATTGCTGACGAAGCCTTAACCGCCCTCGATCTATCAGTAAGATCACAGATCTTAAACCTATTGCTCGAACTGCAACAAGATATGGGGCTGTCTTATATATTCGTGTCCCATAATATGAATATTATCCGCCATGTCAGCGATAAAATAATGGTACTTAAAAAAGGGGTGATGGTTGAGAAAGCAACTACAGAACAATTGTTTAATGCACCTCAACATGAATACACCCAAAGGCTGATCCAAGAGCAAAGTTTGTTTACCCGAAAAAAATAACAAGGGTTTGTTTCGCTTTGACTGGGCATAAACTCGTAGGATTAGGCCTCTAAGGCCTCTTTTCCAGTCTGTAAACTGCTCCAACCACTGATAAAAAAGCCGATTTTCAACAAAAACGAGTGCCATTTGATGTCGGTTTAATTATCCTAGAGACAATTTTTTAAGAGAATCAAAAAATATGATCATCAAACCTAGAATCCGTGGTTTTATTTGTACTACGACCCATCCTGTTGGCTGTGAAGCTAACGTTCTTGAGCAAATCAACTTTACCAAAGCTAAAGGCAAAATTGCTAACGGCCCTAAAAAAGTATTAGTCGTTGGCTCATCGAGTGGATACGGTCTGTCTTCACGCATCACAGCCGCTTTTGGTAGCGATGCCGCCACGTTAGGTGTGTTTTTTGAAAAGCCAAGTACTGAAACTAAACCTGGCACAGCGGGCTGGTATAACTCAGCGGCATTTGACAAGTTTGCTAAGGCAGAAGGCCTTTACTCTAAAAGCATCAACTGCGACGCTTTTAGCCACGAAGCAAAGCAAAAAGCGATTGAAATTATCAAGCAAGACCTAGGTCAGGTTGATATGGTCGTTTACTCACTCGCTTCTCCTGTTCGAAAAATGCCTGACAGTGGTGAGCTAATTCGCTCATCTTTAAAGCCAATCGGTGAAACTTATACTGCAACCGCTGTTGATACCAACAAAGACATTATCATCGAAGCAACGGTAGAGCCTGCATCTGAGCAAGAAATTGCCGATACTGTCACAGTAATGGGCGGCGAAGACTGGGAACTATGGATGCAAGCCTTATCTGAAGCTGGCGTGTTAAGCGATAACTGCAAAACCGTTGCTTACAGCTACATCGGCACCGAGCTGACATGGCCTATCTACTGGCATGGTGCACTGGGTAAAGCTAAGATGGACCTCGATAGAGCCGCTCACGCGTTAGATACTAAGCTTTCTGCTACTGGCGGTAGCGCTAACGTTGCAGTACTTAAGAGTGTTGTGACTCAAGCAAGTTCTGCCATCCCTGTTATGCCTCTATATATTGCGATGGTATTTAAGAAAATGCGCGCAGAAGGCTTACACGAAGGCTGTATCGAGCAAATTAACCGTATGTTCAGCGAACGCCTATACAAGGCCGATGGTACTGCGGCTGATGTCGACGATTCAAACCGTCTTCGTTTAGATGACTGGGAGCTTCGTGAAGAGATCCAGCAACATTGCCGTGACATGTGGCCACTAGTGACCACTGAAAACTTAAGCGAGCTGACCGATTACCGTGAATACAAAGAAGAGTTCTTAAAACTGTTCGGTTTCGGTATCGAAGGCATCGATTACGAAGCTGACGTCAACCCAAATGTTGAGTTTGATGTGGTTTCAATTTAACGAGCAACCGCTAGGTTTGGTTCGATAATAAAACGCCGCAATAGTACATTGCGGCGTTTTTTATTGCGCCTTCGCAAGCTCCATCACCCTACCGCGTGCCTAACTGACTTTGTCGTCAGGCCTATCTCTGAGTACCGTTGAAATTAAATATTGCTTCATCCAAAAAACAACGAGGGCAGTAGAAAAAGCAGTAAGCTTTTAATCTTTATCTTCGTGAAAGCTAACCGCTTCGTGGTAAAAAGTTCTGAATTAAAAATCAATGTGATACACCACGAAGGACATAGAGCGCTCCGCTACACGAAGAAATGCATCAGCAAGATTAACTATAAGATAATAGCTTTGCTTTTTTGCTCTCCTTCGTGATCTCCGTGAAAGCGGATCGCTTCGTGGTAAATAAGCTCTAAAGTAAAAGCCAATGCGATACACCACGAAGGACACTGAGCGCTGCGCTACACGAAGAAATCCATCGGCAAGATTAACTATAAGATAATAGCTTTGCTTTTTTGCTCTCCTTCGTGATCTCCGTGAAAGCGGAGCGCTTCGTGGTAAATAAGCTCTAAAGTAAAAGCCAATGCGATACACCACGAAGGACACTGAGCGCTGCGCTACACGA
>NZ_JBRILW010000020.1:0-97532 GCF_052977125.1 Shewanella sp. 30m-14
ACAGGCTTAAACTTGATGTTTGGGATACCAGCAGTTTGGACAGGCTTAAACTTGATGTTTGGGATACCAGCAGTTTGGACAGGCTTAAACTTGATGTTTGGGATACCAGCAGTTTGTACAGGCTTAAACTTGATGTTTGGGATACCAGCAGTTTGTATAGGCTTAAACTTGATGTTTGGGATACCAGCAGTTTGGACAGGCCTAAACTTGATGTTTGGAATACCTGAGAGCAGATTAGATTGGATAGCCTGAGTAATAGGATTATTTTGGTAATTTGGTATGTCTACGCTATTTTGAGATGCTACAGCTGAAATTGAACATGTTAATGCTAATGAAGTAACTAAACCTTTAATAATTGTTTTCATTGTGTACCTTCTCGTAGAGTTTTAAATATAAAGTAATATTTTTTGACTTATGAGAAGGTTGTTGCAGTTGTTGTGCCAATGTTTGTTTTGTGTGTGCGCTTTGACTTACCTTGTTAACCTCTCTTTGCGTTAAGTTGTGAGATGGGGTGCTCGGTGGTGTCGTTGAGCAGTAGCTGAGTAAATTCAGGTTCTGTAACCGCTTTGCTGAAAATATACCCCTGGATCTCTTCACACTTTAACGCGCGTAATATACTGAGCTGCGAAGCATCTTCGACTCCTTCGCCAACGACTGAAAGCCCCATGTTATGGGCGATAGTGATAATTGAATCAACCATTTTTAAATCACGGTCAGATTTATCAATATCATCCACAAAAGCCTTATCTATCTTTAGCGTGTGGATAGGGAATCGTTTTAAATAAGAGAGGGAAGAGTAACCCGTACCAAAGTCATCGAGGGCTAGACTGACCCCCATTTTAGATAATTGCTGCATAACTTTAATGGCTTTTTCAGGCTCTTTAATAACGGTGCCTTCTGTTATTTCCAGTTCAAGATTAGCGGCTGGTAATTGAGTTAGACGTAAAATTGACTCAATTCGCTGTTGTAAATCAGGTAATGCGAACTGTTTTGACGATAAATTGACGGCGACTCGACCGTTAAATAAACCTTGTGAACGCCATTTTTGCGCAGCAAAGCAAGCCTTTTTCAACACAAGATCACCAATTTCGACAATTAGGCCATTCTCTTCAGCAAGTGGAATAAACTTATTAGGTGGAATGAGGCCGTGTTCTGGGTGGTTTAAGCGAACTAATGCTTCCATGCCCGCCATATGGCCAGTTTTAAGGTCGACCTTTGGTTGATAGTAGACTTCAAATAGATCATCTTTGAGCCCCTCTCTAATGAGGTTCTCAACTTCAAGCTGTCTGATTGCATTCTTATTAAGCGACTCTGAGTAGAACTGATATCGGTTACCACCAGCAGATTTTGCATGATACATGGCAATGTCTGCTTTTCTTAACAATGCTTGTTCATTTTGATCATCTTCTGGGTACAGCACAATGCCGATACTTAAACCCACGACGACTTTTTCTTTACTTAAATCAAAAGGTGCTTCGAAAGCATGAATGACATTTTTAGCTATGATTGCGCTGGTACCAATATCGGGGTTTTTATCAACTAGGATGGCAAACTCATCTCCGCCAAGGCGATATATACTAGTATGGCTAGGGACGGCGACTTGAATTCGCTCTGACACTTGAATAAGTAATTCATCACCGACCTGGTGACCTAAAGAATCATTAATTTTCTTAAAATTATCTAAATCGAGTACCATTAACGTATGGTGAGAGTCTCTTTTTACTAAGTTACCTAGGGTTACCATTAAGTTGGAACGGTTAGGGAGATTAGTTAACAGGTCATTATTGGTGAGCTTTCTCAGCTCCTCTTCTTGCTGTTTTCGACGACTGACATCAGAAAATACCCCTACATAGTGAGACAGTTCACCTTGTTCATCATATATAGCATCGATAGAGAGCTCCATTAAAAAGCTAGTACCGTTGCCACGAGTTGATTCGACTTCGTTATTCCAGCGCCCCTGCTGTTTCAAAATGGTGCGGATCTGTTCCGAGTAACTGTCTGGGTAAAGATCGAAATTAAATAGACTACCAATAAAATCGTTTTTACTTTGCATCACCAAATCACAGCATGCTTCATTAACTTCTACAAATTTGAAGTCTCGATCCAGTATGAACATACCTTCGGAAATATTCTGAATTGCTCGCTCAAATAGCCTTAATTGTTCTTCAGCCTGCTTAAAGTTACTGATATTTTTAATTGTACCCGTCATTCGTAGGGCATTATCATCTTCATCACGCTCTACGATTTTTGCTCTGTCTAAAATCCAAACCCATTCATTATTCTTACCTTTAACACGATAGGCGGCTTCAAAATGATCTGTCTCGCCGTAAAAATGTTTGTTTAATGCTTCACGAACGCGCTCTTGATCCATTGGATGAATGTTACTCTCTTCTCCCTCACTGCCAGAGCGTTGACCATCTTGAGGGAATTCCAATGATCCCCAAATATTTGAGCGATAAATCTGGCCAGTTTCAATGTCCCAGTCCCACATTTCATCGCCACTACCCCATAAAGAAAGCTTTAAACGTTCTTCGCTCTTAGCTATTTGGATTTGAATTTCTCGGCGACGTAATATTGTTTTCACAATTAATATTGAAACGAATAAGCAGCATAGAAAATAGATAAACTTGGCTGTCGTCGAGAGCCACCAAGGGGGGGTAATCTCAATATCTAACTTACGAACCTCTCCATGTTTTCCGGTAACAGGGTCGATAGCATAGATTGAAAACTGATAATCGCCAGGAGATAAATTGGTGTAGGTAGCCGAATTAGTTCCTTTTGAGTGAATATAGGTACCAGAAAGGCCTTGCATTTGATAAACGTAATCAATGTTTTTAAATGGGCTACCTGGACTGCTAAAAGTGAAAGAAAATGGGTAATCAGAATATTTTAGCTTTATTTTATTTGTATGAGATATTTTTTTTTCAAGTATGGAACCGTTAGGTTTTTGAATTATATTGAAAATAGACAGTTCAGTTAAGTTGGTTGTTGGGGGAGTATTATTCTCTAAATATGAGTTTATTTTGTCTAGAGTAACTTTGCTAACCCCAGATATTCCGCCTATATATATGTCTGTTTCATTTTTTAAAATTGACTGGAGATTGTATTCTTCTTGAACCCCTAGTTCATTAGTTAGTATTGATGTAGTAGCGTTGGTTAAATTGTGTACGATGATCTCATTTATTGATGAAGCGTATAATTTCTCATTTTCGATAACTAGTGAGAATATTGGTTTGTTATTTGAGTATAAAGTACTAAAGCTGTTCTGTGAAAGGTTGTATTTGTTAATACTTGTATTTGTTCCGAAAAACAAAGAGTTTCCAGCAACCGTTAAACTTGTTACAAACTGGTCGTCATAAATTTTTTGAACAATGTCCCCATCAAGCTTAGATAAACCTCCTTGTGTACCTATGTAAATAGAATTGTTCAATTCCATAATATCAAAAATAGGGTTGCTTAAGTCAATTTCAGTAAGTTTAGACGTTTTATTTTTAGTGTTGTATTTTAAAAGAAAACCATTGGAAGAACCCGCTACAATAGTTTTATTGTCACTTAGCTTTTTTATTAAAAAGTAAGAGCCATTGTTAATTTTAGATAATTCGCCATTTTTTTTGTTGACGGAGTGAAGGCCTTCACTGCTAGCTATAAAAATAGTGTTTCCAACTGTTGTGGCGGTTTTATTTCCTAGTATGTTTGTTTCATACTGTTCTATTATTTTAAAGTTGGAATCATAGAGTAACAATTTACTGTCTTCGGTTGTTACTAATATATTTTCGCTTTCATCCTTTGATATCGACCATACGTTACCAAGGTTGTTGGTGACATTTTTAATTAGGTTGTAACTATCGTCTATAATGATAAACCCTTCATTCTGGTTGGCGATGAAGGTTTTGCTTATTCCTCTAAATATATTAACTCTAGAAAGGTTTAGCTCTTTGTATTCAAGATGAAGCTGACCTATCAAGAGTGGCTGTTCGAGTATTGATAGGTCGTAGATAGTATTTTTTTTCAATGCGTAGTTTTTATCGCCGTAAGAGATACCGAGGAAGTTAGAGTCGTTTACTTTAGTAATAGATGATTTGTTTATTTCGAAAACACCTTCTTTAGTAAGGCTGATTAATCTATTGTTTAATACCTTTAATGCCGTTGAATCAATGTTTTCGATAGTGTAGTTTTTTGTTATTGATTTAACTTCTCCTGAATAAGTCCTTATGTATAATTCATCTTTAAAGAATAGAGCTTGTTTAACACCGCTAAAGTTGTCGCTATAAGACTTGATTAATTCAAGCCCCGATTTTATTGAACTTTCTTGAGTGACATAAACAGAGTTCTCTGTTCCTATTAATATCAAGTTTTCACTATGTGAGATAGACCAAATAGCTTGATCGTGTATGAAACTATCTGACTTCAGAGAAGCAATTCGATCCTTATCTCGATCATAAACAGCGAGGCCTTTATCTGTACCTATATACATCACACCTTGCTCACTGATAAATAGGCTGCGAATAAATGCGCTAGGTAACTCGTTTTCAGGCGAGGGGAAATAATGGCGGAACTCTTTACCGTCATATCGGTTAAGGCCATTAACTGTTCCAATCCAGATGTAGCCATCAGCATCTTCAACAATGGATGTGACATTGCTTTGGGATAAACCGTCCGGGACACCTAAAGAAACGGAGTTAAGCGTTAACGCGACAGCGGAATTCGCCATAAAAATGGTAAAGAGGAGGAAAGTCGCTATTTTTAATAGAGTTTTAGGCATATTTTTTGTTTGATTATTAGCCAGTTTTGACAGGCAACTGTTTGTTATCCCCACTTTTTCAGAAAGTGACTGCATTGTCAAAACCTTGGGTGGTAAATGTAGCTGATAATCATTCTTACCTCTCATTTCCATATGTAAGTTAAACTTTATATCGTTGCCTTGGCAGAGCAATACCTTGCTTAGGTGTCACTTTTTAGATGAAAGGCCTGTGTTAAGTTGAATTTTATGGTGTTTAAGCTAAAAGGTGTGCTTGAACATAATTGCATGTTTATTAAATATTTTTATTAAGTAAATGTTCTAATAATCAAATTGCTGTGCACCTTGCTTAAATGCTCGCAGATCAGTGATCATTTTGTCTGATTCTAAAGGTGGCTGCTCTAAATGTGAGTCACCAGTACTAAACAAGACCAAGCGATCGCAGTGTTTTGTACGCATCTTCTGCATAATAAACTTGATCAAATCAGCACGAGTGAGCTGTTTTATTTGCTCTGAAACACACTCTCTTTGATTAAATTTGTAGTCTTTATTGCCGATACTCGACCAATAACGTTGACTACGAACTTTAAGGCTCGAGTCTTTTACTAGCACTTGATTGATGAGACCGAGTTTAGTTGATTCCCACTGCTCATTGGTTATTTGCAAAACGGCATAAGCAAAGTCGGCAATAAACTCATCTATTGCTTCTAGCAATAGCTTAGGTCCAGAGGTGGGAGATTGAATATAGAAAATAATACCGGGGTAGCGGTTTAAAGGGAGATAGCCTGTACCGACCATATAGCCTAGTTGACGCTGGGTTCGCAACTCATGAAAGAAGGTCGACGACATGGTGTGGTTTAGCAGGCTAAACAGTGCCATGGTTTCAGGCGTCGCAACATCGGACTGGTAGTACACAATAATGCTACTGTCTGGATGAGAAACAGGGATCTCACGTAACAGACTGCCTTTGTTTGACAGGTCGATAAGCTCACGAGATGACTCTTTACTCGGGGTTGTTACTAGCGACAAGATTCTTTCTAATCGCTCGCCTAACACTTTGGCTTCACTCTTTAGCCAATCACCATAAACGAGTCCCTCTAAATGAATTTTCTCGTAGAAGCTTTTAACATGATCATGTAGATCATCGAGGGTGATTTCTTCGAGGATCTCAGCCATTCTTGAAGGCTCAAAACTGCGCTTTTGTAGGGTTACCGTTAGGCTGGTAAAGAGCTGTGAGATTGGCTTGGCTTGAGACTGATTATACCAAGCACGTAAAATTTGACGTTTAATTAGATCAAAACGGCTTTGGGTGAAGTTACGTTCTCTGGCTTTTGCGATAACCAGCTCAAGCAGGGCTTCTTGTTTGCCTGTGAAACCAGTTAGATGCAGGGTGATCCCTCCTTGATGAGGATAGATATTATAACTGAGGCCCGCCACTTCTGCTTGATAGGTATATTCTGTTAAATAGTCGAGTAACATTTCAACGTATAGTCGGGTCAATGCGGCATGCCTTGGAGATGCAGCAGCTTGAGCCGAGTCAAGTGACAGATACAAATGACCCTTAGGTACATTGAATTCATCGTCTTTACGGTGCCATATACGATAACCCGCTTTTTGTGCAACTACTGTGGGTACTGCCGATTGACTCTTATCGGGTCGAGCAACACACTCTTTATTGATAAAAGGGTTTTTAGGCGGTAAACAAAGCTCGTCACGGATAACAGGCTTTGACCAACGGCTAATATCTTTGCTTGGAATTGCTTTTATCTGATAAGGGGAATGATACCAAGCGGCATTTTTATTGGTATCTAGCTCTGCAGCAATTAACTGTAGTCGCATGTTAGACGGTACCATAAGTGCCAAAAGCTGTTCAGTTTCCGCTATTCTGAGGCCGTCCATACGGTAATCACCGTAAATAATATCATCAACATCATAATGATGCATATTAATACTCAAGTGGCTGGCTAAATCGAGAGAGTCAACTTGTTCCTGATATTGAAATGCAACTCTTAGTAAGGCAGCCCTTTCATCGTAGCGCCATGCTTGTAAACCTTCAGTACGGATTAACTCGATATATTCAAATGTTGATTCAATAACAGTATGTAAATCTGCAAGACCGCGGTCTGTAAGCTGAATGCTGATATTGAAGTCTTTAAAGTTGTAACCGTTAACGCCGCCACCGGCGGACAGGTTATTGGCAAGTCCTCGTTCTTTTAAATAGGACAATAAGCTTCCTTTACCTTCATAGCCTAATAAATGGCTGATAAAAGTCAGCGGCTTGTGTTGGTAAAACGGTTCTAGAGCGGGGAGGGCAAAAGTAATTGCGACACGCTTTTGTTCTTTAAGAGGCAAAATGTTGATTTGAGCTTGCAGTTGCTCTGGTAGATAAATCGATACATCTGGGTAGTTTTCGACAGGAGCGTGATCACTAATCTCATTAAAGTATTGTATAGCGAGTGACTCAAGTTCATCCAATGATTTTGGCGCAACTAAACACAGGGTCATCACGCTGGCGCAGTATTTGGCTTGATAAAAATCAAGTAGTTCCTGCCTTAACAGACTCTCTTCTCCTGCTAGTGTCTTGAGGTTACCTACTGAAAACTTTGAAAAAGGGTGCGCTGGGTTCACCGTCTCTTTTTGTACTTGGTATACTCTGCGAATATCATCTTTTAGCTTCATACTAAATTCAGATTCAATGGCATGCCGTTCTCGATCCACTAAATCGATATTAAACAGTGGCGCGATAAAGAATTGGCTAAATCTATCGAGTGAATTTTCAAACTGGTCAGCGTGAATACTGTAAAAAAAGTTAGTGTGTTCTGTACCTGTCCAGGCGTTATTGGTTCCGCCGTGCTGATTGATAAATGCAGAATACTCCCCAGAATCAGGATATTTCTCGGTACCTAAAAACAGCATGTGCTCAAGAAAGTGTGCCATACCAGGACGTGCGATAGGATCGTCAAAGTGGCCAACCGCCACTGCCATCGATGCCGCTGCTTGAGTGGCTTTTTGATCTTCAACCAGTAGTACAGATAAACCATTTTTAAGTGTTAAATGGCGATAGTGTCTGTGATCATTTGGGCTGGTTGTTATCTGTTTAGCTTTGGGCAAGGTATGACTCCAGTATCTGGAAGAGGCAAGTGGGTGACTAAGCCGCTTCCGTGCCAACATTTAGGCAAAACCAATAAACGTAACGCTTTGAGTAGTAACTGTTTGAGTAAAATATTGTTAATTCAATTTATTGAGTTAACTTGCCATCATTTTGGCGTATCTTCAAACACAACGGCTGTAAACTTAAAAATAAACTGATTTTTGGCTAAAAATTGTCACTCTCGTTCAGCTAAAGCGCTTAGCCTTTTAAAAAACATTTTAGTTGCTAGATATCTATTCGACTAATTAATAACTAAATAACGGTATGTTGGCGCATGGATTCGGACTACAATTAAAGCATAACAATAAAGAATCGGGAGTAGCCAGCAGCATGCAGCTATTTTTAATGCGTCACGGAGAAGCGGGTTATAGCGCTCATTCTGATAGAGAACGCACACTCACTGATAACGGACGTCACCACACCCAACTGATGAGTAATTGGTTAGGACTCACTATCAAGCAATTTGATTTAGTGCTAGTGAGCCCTTATTTAAGGGCGCAGCAAAGCTGGCAAGAGGTCAGCAAACACTTTCCAGAGCCTTCTAAATGGATAACCTTAGACGAATTAGTGCCTTCGGGAGATCCTGAGCAAGTCGCTCATCTCGTACTTGCCTACGCTGAGCAATATAAGGCAGAAAATGTGTTAGTGTTAGCTCACATGCCGCTATTAGGTTATTTGGTGAGTGAATTGGTTCCAGGTATCGAGCCGCCGTTGTTTGCCACTTCGGGAGTTACCTTGATTGAAAGACAAAATAACCGAAATACCTTGGTTTGGCAGCACGCGCCGCACTCAATTAGCTAACGCGAACTGAACGGGGTTAGCACTATAAAAAAGTGAGTCATTCTAATATATAGAAGACTCACTTTTTTATTGGCTGATTTTTATCCACTTATGTATTAGCGGCGATAGGGTTGGTCACCAATGTCGATAAGAATCAACAAGGCCGCATCGCCGCCCCATTCTTTGGTCGCTTGATGAAAGGCTTTTACATGGGGATGTTGTGCAAGCCACATTGGGATATTTTGCTTCAAAATACCGGTGCCATGGCCATGCATAATGCAGCAGCAATGGCTCTGCTGTTTGATGCAGGCCTGGATTAATGCGGCAAGCTCTAGTTTGGCCTCGGTTTGGCGCATACCGTGCAGATCTAATAGTAGATCGGGCATGTAGTCACCACGGCGTAGGCGTTTGACCTCATAGCTGTCCACATCATCTCTGGCCCACTTCATCGGGCCGTTTACCGGCAAAAGGGGCTGATAGGTGTCAGAGAAATAGCTATCTGCATGTAGCTGCTGTTCTTTCTCTTCAATTATTTTTCGGTCTTTAGGAGCCGTAGTGAAATGGCGCTTATTTTGCTGAAAAGGTTTCATGCCTTTTGTAAGCTCAGCAAAAAGAGCCAAATCATCATTATCTTTGCTTTTATTCATCTCTCTATTTTATTGAATCCGATGCCATATGAATAGAGTTCAGTTACAATGAATCGGAATTAAAAAGTTGGAGTGAATTTTGGATAAGATTTTTGTTGATGAAGCGGTAACAGAATTACGCACTATTGGCGATATGCTACGTTGGGGTGTCAGTCGTTTTAATGATGCAAACATTTACTATGGGCATGGTACTGACAACGCGTGGGATGAAGCCATCGCGTTAGTATTCCATGCGTTGCATTTGCCGGAAGAAATTGGTCAGCAAGTATTTCACTCAAACTTAACTAGCAGTGAAAAGCATAAAATCGTTGAGCTTATCATTCGCCGCGTAAGAGAGCGTCTGCCCGTTCCATACTTAACTAATAAAGCAAAGTTTGCTGGGTTAGAGTTTTATGTGGATGAGCGTGTACTTGTTCCTCGCTCGCCGATTGCAGAGCTAATCGCAAATCGCTTTAGTCCTTGGTTATACAACAAGCCAGTTAACCGTGTACTTGACCTTTGTACCGGCAGTGGTTGTATTGCTATTGCTTGCGCTTATGAGTTTGAAGATGCTGAAGTCGACGCATTAGACATCAGTGTTGATGCGCTAGAAGTTGCGCAAATCAATATTGAGACGCTTGAGGTGATGGACAGAGTATTCCCAATGGAATCAGATCTATTCTCTGCTATTCCAAAAGGCCCTCACTACGATTTAATTGTGTCGAACCCGCCTTATGTTGATGCTGAAGATATCGGTGATATGCCTGATGAATATCATCATGAACCAGAAATTGGTTTGGCATCAGGTCGTGATGGCTTAGATCTGACTAAGCGTATTCTTGCCAATGCTGCTGACTATCTCACCGAAGATGGCCTGCTAGTGGTTGAAGTGGGTAACTCAATGGTGCATTTGAACGAGCAGTTCCCAGATGTGCCGTTCACTTGGGTTAACTTCGAAAATGGTGGCGACGGTGTGTTTATCTTAACGCGCGACCAGCTAGTTGAAAATGAATCACTTTTCGTTATCTACAAAGATAGTGAATAATAGACTCTAGCCGCAGGCTTGCCTGCGGCTTTAATACCAATTTGTACTCCTACACCTAGATTGGTATTGAATAGGAAATTTACCGACACAGCGCGGGTAAATGATAATTAGAATAACGAGATAGAGGGCGATAAAGCGAATGTCGGGAAACAGTATTGGTCAAAACTTCGTAGTAACAACATTCGGTGAAAGCCACGGTGTCGCTATTGGTTGCATTATCGACGGCTGCCCTCCAGGGGTTGAGCTGACAGAAGCGGATATGCAGCACGACTTAGATAGACGCCGCCCAGGCACATCACGCTATACCACCGCTCGTCGCGAGCCTGATGAAGTACGCATTCTTTCAGGCGTATTTGAGGGGCAAACAACAGGCACCTCAATTGGCTTGTTGATTGAAAACACCGACCAGCGCAGCAAAGATTACTCAAATATTAAAGACTTGTTCCGTCCAGGACATGCAGATTACACCTATCAACAAAAGTATGGTCAACGCGATTATCGTGGTGGTGGGCGTTCATCTGCCCGTGAAACCGCAATGCGCGTTGCAGCAGGTGCCGTAGCTAAAAAGTATTTGAAGCAAGTTCACGGCGTTGAAATTCATGCATATCTGTCACAGCTAGGTCCAATCTCCGCCGAGACTGTCGATTTTGCACAGATAGAGCAAAATGCTTTTTTCTTCCCTGATGCATCAAAGTTAGATTCATTAGATGAGTATATGCGCGATCTTAAAAAGAGTGGTGATTCGATTGGCGCTAAAGTGTCAGTGGTTGCCATGGGCGTACCTGTAGGACTTGGCGAGCCAGTTTTTGACCGACTTGATGCCGATATCGCTCATGCCCTAATGGGGATCAACGCGGTAAAAGGCGTTGAAATTGGCGATGGCTTTGAAGTGGTTAATCAAAAAGGCTCAGAGCACCGAGACTTAATGTCACCTGAAGGCTTTGCATCAAACCATGCTGGCGGTATTTTAGGCGGCATTTCATCAGGCCAGCCAATCGTTGCCCATATTGCGATGAAACCCACTTCAAGTATCAGCGTGCCTGGTGAAAGTATGACAGCTCAAGGTGAAACTGCTGAAGTAGTGACTAAAGGTCGTCACGACCCTTGTGTCGGTATTCGAGCGGTACCGATTGCAGAAGCCATGTTAGCAATCGTATTGATGGATCACCTCTTACGTCACCGCGCGCAAAATATGGATGTGAATAGCAGTACACCTATTATCGGAATGCGTTAATGTTTCAACCTAAGAGCACAGAGCAGCAATTACGCTGGCTCTGTGCATGTTATTTCTTTTTCTTTTCTATTCTTGGCATCATGGTGCCTTATCTTGGCGTTTTTTTTGATAGTCGAGGTTTTGACGCTCAAGAAATAGGCTTCTTACTCGCAATTTTAATGGGCACGCGGATCATCGCGCCGAACTTATGGGCCATTGTTGCCGATAAAACCGGGATGCGCTCCGAGCTAATTAAAATCGGTGCCGGCGCTGCAGCATTAAGTTATCTCACCTTTTTCTATGATGGCGGTTTAGCTTATTTAGCCATTAGCTTAGCCGTGTATACTTTTTTTTGGAACGCGATATTAGCGCAGCTTGAGGTTATCACTCTTGAAACGTTAGGTGATGACGCGAATCGATACGGTGCGATTAGAAGTTGGGGCAGTGTTGGCTATATCGTGCTGGTGGTCAGTGGTGGTTTTGCTATTGGACACTGGGGACCACAGATTTTACCCTATATTGGTATGACATTATTTATCGGCATGCTAATTAGTGCTCTGCCATTACCGTCTAATCGAGCCGTTGTAGAAAAAAATCAAATCCGTAGGCCTCTGGTGTTTGATAAAGCCTTAATCTGGTTCTTAGTTTCAGCCATGTTGCTACAGATGAGTGCAGGGCCATTTTATGGCTTTTTTGTGCTTTATCTGAAACAGGCGGGATATTCAGAATCTGCTGCAGGGATCTTCGTCGCCCTTGGGGTGATGGCTGAGATCGTCATGTTCATGTACGCCCCAAGGTTATTAGGCCGCTTTGGGGTTAAAACGCTGCTGGTGGTCAGTATTGGTCTGACGGCAGTGCGTTGGCTGTTGCTGGCGTACGGCGTTGAAAATATCCTATATCTTAGTATCAGTCAGCTATTGCATGCTTTCACCTTTGGCTTAACTCATGCCGCATCTATTCAGTTTGTGCATAAACATTTTGATATTAGCCGTCGAAGCCAAGGCCAAGCGCTATATGCCAGCTTAAGTTTTGGCGTGGGCGGTGCATTAGGTACGTGGCTATGTGGCATTATCTGGGGAGATGGCTCTGGGGCCGTGTCGGCTTGGGTCTTTGCGGCGGGCTGTGCATTTTTGTCTATGTTGGCGGTGTTGTTCATTCCTAAAACGCAGGGGAAAATAGCCTAGTAAGCTATTTTTGGCCGGTTTCTGCCTAGGTTTACAGTAAAAATTACCGTCGTGTTTACAGCCAACACAAGCTGTTCGTATTGGCCGTTTAGAGTCAGCATTAAAAATGGAGTATCAATAGTGAGGAAGTTTCGTCTCGGGTTAATTATTAATCCACTTGCAGGCCTTGGCGGCAGTGTTGCCCTAAAAGGGAGTGATGGTGTGGCTTCAGAGGCGATAGCTAAAGGCGCGGTACCTAAGGCTCACCTGAGAATGCAGCAAGCCCTAGCTGTTATCGAACCCTATAAAGCACGTATTGAGGTCATAACCGCTTCAGGCGATATGGGAGAGAAGCTTGCAAAAGAGATGGGTTTTACTACACGGGTGGTTTACCAAGCGCCGAGCGAGACACAGGCTCAAGATACACAAAGAGTAGTCAGTGAGTTGTTAGCTGAAAACTTAGACTTACTGCTCTTTGCCGGTGGTGATGGTACGGCGCGAGATGTGTACGCCATTGCCGACGACAACATTCCCGTTCTAGGTGTACCCGCAGGTGTTAAAATCCATTCAGGCGTATACGGCATAACTCCACATGCGTCAGGCATTGTCGTGAAAATGTTACTAGAGGGAGACTTAGTCAGCTTGATGAGCGCCGATGTTATGGATATCGATGAAGCCGCGTTTAGAACGGGCGTGGTGCGTGCGCGCCGATATGGCGAAATGCTAGTGCCGGCAGAACCTAGGTATGTGCAAGCGGTTAAAATGGGCGGCAAAGAGACCGATGAGCTGGTGCTTGCCGACATTGCAGCCGAAGCGATTGAGCAGATGGAAGATAATCTTTGCATCATGGGCTCGGGTAGCACAGTTGCCGCAGTAATGAGCGAGTTAGGGCTTGATAACACTCTGCTAGGGGTCGATGTTATTCAACAGCAGGACGTAGTTGCTAGCGATCAGTCTGCCTCAGAGCTTCTACTGCTCACTGAAAATAAAGCGATTAAACTCTTTATTACACTCATTGGTGGCCAAGGGCATATCTTGGGGCGGGGGAATCAGCAACTCAGCCCAGAGCTTATCCGGCGTGTAGGAAAAGACAATATTATTATCCTAGCGACAAAAACTAAGCTAAAAGCACTTGAAGGCAGGCCATTAATTGTGGATAGTGGCGACCCTGAATTAGATAAAGCGCTTACGGGGTATTATAAAGTGATTACTGGTTATCACGATTACGTGATGTATCAGGTCGCAAACCCTGATTTAGCTGAATAAACAATACCCATCAGTTTGGCCGTTATCGCATCGATTAAATGATATTTGGCAACTGATGTGCAGCGACTGCTGTAAATTTTAAATGAACGTTTTGACTAGATGCCGAAAGTGTCGACAGCTAGTCTACAATAAAAAATGTGGAGCCCTCGATGATCGAGAAGTACGAGCAAACATTACAAGACTGGATTGAAAGCATTGTTGCCGAAGGTGATGATGATGCGTTATTTGCAAGTGGCTATTTACAAGGTCATTTTGCTGTTGTGTTGTCTCAGCTAGAAGCAGAGAGTGAGCAGGGAATGGACGCACTTGAAGTGAAAATGTCTGACTGTCTGGCTCTGGCAAGAGAAGAGCTAGATGACAATGATTATGCATTAGTGAGCGATGCTTGGACTCAGCTGAGTGCAAAGTTGGCAGCATAACCCTTTAGCCTTGGGTTTTACACGGTGAATATTTAGAGTGATAGAGTTTACGCTTTTATGAGTAAGATTAGTTTCGTTGCAATTGGCCTTGTGAACCCCAAAAGCCCGACCAATGTCGGTGGCATTATGCGTGCGGTTGGGTGTTACAGTGCCGATGCGGTTTTTTATACTGGTAAGCGCTATGAGCTAGCAGCCAGTAATGGTAGTGCTCAATACAATACCGACACTAAGCGTGCAAGCAGCTCAATTCCACTGAGCAAAGTTGAATCCTTACTGGATGCAATTGAATCCGATGTAAAAGTGGTGTGTGTCGATCTGGTCGAAGGTGCTATTCCATTACCTGAGTTTGAGCATCCAGAGAAAGCGATTTACATTTTTGGCCCTGAAGATGGCACCATTAGTCAGCAAGTCATCAACAACGCTGATGCTGTGGTTTACGTACCGACGGTAGGTTGCATGAATTTAGCGGCATCAGTAAACGTTCTGCTTTATGACCGCTTGTCAAAGTCTTCATCAATTGCCAGTGATGAGCTGATCAGAAGTAGCCGCGATACTAACAATCGAGTTAGGGTAAAACGTTAACTTTTGTTGCTCTTTTATACTTTGAAGCCACTTTTATAGTGGCTTTATTGTTTTTAGCCTCTGGCAACTTATACCAATCAGTATAAGACGTTGATCTACTCAGAACGTTTTTGGCAAACTAATTCAAGGCGAATAACTGAAAGAATGGTTGCTCCCTTGTGAAGTTGTTGAACGCAGAAGTAGGCAGCCAAAAACGCACCAGAATGGTGAGTTTTAGCGGCTCTGATACTGTGACTCTTATGGAACAAGAGGGAGCTTAAACGTAGAATGACTATGCGCTTCACTCGTTGCAAACCACATGGTCTTGTATGTTCCCGACATACATAAGACATTTCCTCCATCCCTGAAGGTCAGATGTGGTGAATGTCATTAATGCACGACTATATGGATATAGGAGTTAGAGTAACGCAGGAGCAGTTATCGAGGAGCATTTAATGACCTTATCTCAGTGCCGCTATACTCTCGCTGAGCGACCAAATCTTTATACTGATTGGTATTACATGCAATGCCTTTTTCATTGGGACGAAATAGGTAAATGTCTTGCTTGATTTATTGACTCCTTTAAGGTTTTTAACCATGTTCTATTGAGCGAGCAAATCGCTTTTATACTGATAGGCACAATAGCTGCTTAATCAAATGGGGATAACATTAAGGAATGAATGTAAAATGGCTACAAAGAAAATACTAACCAAGCGAAACCTAATTTTAAACGCGACTCTTTTTGTGTGTTTGCTCGGGGGAGTAGCCTGTAGCTCAGGGCCCGCAACGCTTCAACAGGGCCCAGATGCAGAAAGGACTAAAGAGGGACTTGTAAGAGTCGATCATTCAAGGTTGGCTCTCTCTTATGTTCGACCAGATGTTAACTGGGGTAAATATACCAAACTTTATTTTGAACCCGTTCAAGTCACCAATGATCATCCTGCTGATTACAAGCCACCAAGAATTGATAAAAGAGCCGAGGGCTTAAATGCGACCTATGAGCTGCCGTTAGAGGCGCTCGATAAAATGTCAGAGCAATTTCAGATCACGGTTAAAGAAGTCTTTAATAATGAGCAACCATTTGAGCTGGTAAATATTAAAGGTCCAAACACCTTAGTGATCCAAGCCGCTGTAACCGATATTCGTTTGAGTGCACCCATAGAGTCAAGTCGCCGAAGCTTTAATTCAATGGGAAGAACCTATACTGAAAACTCAGGCTCTATGATGTTATTGGCAGTGATTAAAGATGGTGAAACCGGTGAGGTGCTTGCTAAGGCTGCTGATAGAGGCGAGGGGTTTAATCAGTGGAGTCAAAATACGAAAGTGTTTAACTGGGGGGATGTCAAAACCGTTTACCGCCGTTGGGTGAATGATTTTAAGAATGCCTTATTAGAAGCGGGTGCTGAATAATCCGACTTTTCGGCATAGTGGAAGCATCTAAGCCATTACCTTTAGGTAGCCGCTTAGATGCTTTATTTGTAGGCCGGCATTTATGCCGTCAACTTTTAGTTACCAGCTCTAGTTATCTGCTTTAGTTACCAGCTTTAGGTTGATACTTTGATGATCACATCTGACGAAATCAAGCATTGTGAAATCACTATGGACTATGGGTCAAACTACTGATCTTAGTGGCTTAGTGTTAACTATCACCGCCGATGTCTAATGCTTTACCCTTAAGTAGTTTTCTCATCCACATGCGATTTGGATTTAACAGTGACACAAAATCCAAACTAAGCGGCATCGGCTCATTACAAATTTGTGCCGCTAGTGCCTCGGCAGCTAAGGGGCCTGAACTTAACCCGCGTGAGCCTAGGCCACCGAGAACATATAGGTTTTTATGAATTGGCGCTGGATGAGTTTGCCAAAACTTGCGGCTTTCTGGCGAAAGTTGATGCTGTTGATATAGCGCTAAGATAGCATCTAAATCTGGAACAGGTCCCATCATAGGGGCATGATCTCGAGTCACCATACGGACACCAACACGGGCGCTATGGGCTGATATATCTATATCATCAACCCAATCTTGGCCGATATAGCTATGCTGGATTTTTTGTAAGTTTTCAAGCTGTTCAGTCGGACAATAACTTAAATGCTGCGCATTTTTAACGTAACTGGCGCCTAAGCAATGCAAAGAATTGTTACTTGGTGTCATATAGCCGTGGGCGCAAAGTACTGCGCTGAGCTTTGACAGCTTAGTGCGAGAGGGCGCGTGGCTCACCTGTCCCCTAAAGCCAGTTGCCTGTAAATGTTGGGTTTGAGGAAACTGTGTCAGCGATTTGCCATTTGCAATGACTAGCGCGCTAAAAGGACCAAAGAGGTGTTTGTCGCTTCTAAGGTACCAAGCCTCGTCTTTAAAATGAATGTCGGTGATCTGGGTGTTAAGCTGCAGTGACGCATTGGCAATCTTTTGCGCTTGGTTAAAGGCGGCTTGAGTAAAATCTTGCGGCGACACCCAGCCACCTTGTGGGTAGAAGATCCCGCCATCATCAATCTTTACGCCTGCGATTGCAGATGCTTGCTCAGCGGTAATGCTCTTTGCTATCTGCTCGTCCCAATTATGACTGTCAATAATTTTAGCCACACGCTTACGGCTTCGCTCATCATGACCGGTATGCACCACGCCGCACAGGTCAAAATCGATTTTGTGTTCTTGGGCGGCGAGTGTTTTCAGCCTCTGTAAGCTAAACAGGTAAGCCTGCTGAAAATATTGGCTTAAGGTGTTGTTATCTGGCGTCAGTAAGGGATATAGCGCACCTTGCTTGTTACCAGAGGCGGCTTGAGCGAGTGCCGAGTCCTCACAAAACAGAGAAATTTGCTGGCCTCGCTCAGCAAGCGATAATGCCAAGCTTGCACTGGCTACGCCGCCGCCAATAATGGCGATACCATTATCGTTTTCTTGAGTCATTAAAGCGGCTGAACAGACTGGATAGGGGGCTTGTAATTGTCGGCTCTGTGAGCGCATCGCAGCGCGTTCTTGAAAAGTAATGTCATCATAGCTTAGTGGCAACTCACTATATAAACCGACTTGCTCTGCAAGGGTTTGGATCTGCTGCTGAGCTGCTGGCGCAAATGAGTTATCGAGGCAAAATAGGCTGTCATTATGGGTTAATTTTGCTATCTGCCAGAAAAGTGCCACATCCAATTGCTCTAGCGCTACATTGCCTGCCATGTACCAGCCATCAATCACCCCCGTACTGGCACTCGGCAACTGTTGTAATTGTTGAGTGTAACTTCCAAAGTGAAAATCAATATACAGCTTGCCATCATTGACAATCATTCGCTGACAGCCTTCTATAGCCACTAAACTTACGCGCAGGGTTGGGTTTGAGCTAAGCTGTTCTGCTAATCCGAGTTTAGAGATAAAAGCGTGTAAGTTTGAGTCAATATGACTAAAAATTTTCAGCGTGACTCTGCGCTTGGTTATAAGTTGAGACTGCTCAATGATGAGCTGCTTAAGGTTTACTAGAGAGCCTAAACCTAACTGCGCAATCACTATTTGCTGAGTATTTTTACTATCAATAATTTGCTGAAGAATTTTACTTACTGTCATGGTTACGTCTTTAATGTTAAATTAAGCACTCATAAATATGCTTTATAATCGGTTTTACTTGCTGAAATTGTACATTCTTATGGGCATATTTTGGCAAAGATTATACGTAAGGTCTCATAATGAGCATTATTTTTGTGTTCTTTATGGAAAGCTGACCACTTAAATGGATGAAAAGCGATACCATTGGTGCAGCAAAATTGGTACTAGATGTACAAAATGGAAAGTTAATAATGAAAAGAGTCGTGATCACCGGACTTGGCGTTGTCTCAAGTATCGGTAACAACAAGCAAGAAGTCACTGAATCATTAAAAGCGGGTCGTAGTGGTATTACCCACTCAGATCAGTTTGAAGAAATGAAGCTGCGTAGTCATGTTTGGGGCGACATTAAGATTGACCCATCAGAACATATTGACCGTAAAGCACTTCGCTTTATGGGTAATGCAGCAGCCTATGCACACATCGCAATGCAAGAAGCGATTAAAGATGCTGGTTTAGTTGAAGAGCAGTATTCAGACCCACGTGTCGGTATTATCGTAGGCACGGGCGGCGCATCTTCAGCAAACCAGGTTCAAGCAGCAGACACGTTACGTGAAAAAGGCGTTAAGCGCGTTGGCCCGTATATTGTGCCGCGTATCATGTCGAGCACTGCCAGCGCATGTTTGGCAACGCCATTTAAGATTAAAGGCATGAACTACTCAATCAGTTCTGCTTGTGCAACGAGTGCACACTGTATCGGCCACGCGGCTGAACTTATCCAAATGGGTAAGCAAGATATGGTGTTTGCTGGTGGTGCTGAAGAAGTCGATTGGACGCTAACCATGGGTTTTGATGCTATGGGCGCACTATCAACTAAATATAACGATGAGCCAACGAAAGCATCTCGTACCTATGATGCAGACCGTGATGGTTTTGTTATCTCTGGTGGCGGCGGTATCGTCGTTGTTGAAGAGCTAGAGCACGCGTTAGCACGTGGCGCAAAAATCTATGCTGAGATCATCGGTTATGGCGCGTCATCAGACGGTTATGACATGGTAGCTCCATCAGGTGAAGGTGCGGTTCGTTGTATGCAGATGGCGCTTGCCGATGTAGACACGCCAATCGATTACATCAACACTCACGGCACTTCTACTCCAGTAGGTGACATGCGTGAGCTTGAAGCACTACGTGAAACCTTTGGTGATAACTTGCCAGCTATTGCATCGACTAAGTCTCTGACAGGTCATGCACTAGGCGCTGCTGGTGCACACGAAGCGATTTACAGCTTGATCATGATGGAAAGTAGTTTCATTGCGCCAAGCATCAACATCGATAATGTCGATGAAAAAGCTGCAGGCATGCCAATTGTGACCGAAATGACTAAGAAAGAGCTCAATACCGTGATGAGCAATAGCTTTGGTTTTGGTGGTACAAACGCAACCTTGGTAATGCGTAAGTACAAGTAAACAATACTGACACATTATTCAAAGATTGAAAAAGGAAGCCTAGATAGTATCTAGACTTCCTTTTTTGTTTTCTGCTATGCAACTAATGCTCACAATCAGCACTGACAATGACTCAATCAGTGCGAGCGTAAGCTCACTTTAATCGTCAATCAGCCTTTCACTGCTCTATACAAACGTTATTCAAACTTTGAACTCAGTCCAGCATCGGGGATGATTACTTCCAGGGGGGGCGGGTTAAGTCTCTGTTTTAATAGTTGAATAAATCCTGATATGCGCGCAGAACGCTCCTTTTCTGGGCTACTTAATAGTGCAACAATATTCGCGTTGGGTAATGAATATTCCGGCAATATGCGCACCAGTTCACCGCTGTTTATCTGCGGCTGCACATCCCATTCAGAACGCATAATGATGCCAAGTCCTGCAATAGCCCAATCTTTAATGACACGCCCCTCGTTGCTTGCAAGTGTTGGGGTGATCCTAATCATTTCAACTTTGGCATTATCATGTTTGCCGTCGGCAAGTTTGGTGAAGGGCCACAAGGTGACATCTTCGTTATTCTCCCTTAGAGCGATGCTCCTATGATTGAGTAGTTCTTGAGGGACCTTCGGTGTGCCCATTTGCTGGAGGTATGTTGGAGCGGCGCAGATAAACCTCTGATTAGTTGCTAGTGTAATCATTTTTAATGAAGAATCATTGAGCGCACCTATATAGATGATGACGTCCCATTTATGGTGACTCGACCAATTCGGGTTATCGGACAACTCAAGCTCGATATCTAATTGAGGGTGTTTAACTTTATACTCCCCAAGCAATGGGGCGATATAGTCATTACCAAACCCTAGTGGGGCTAACACCTTGAGCTTGCCGCACACATGTTCCTTTAGTTCATCGAGCTGCTCTTGTAATTCATCGAGTCCGCGTAGAATTTTCAGGCCTTTATCCAGTAGAAGTTGCCCTTCTTCGGTAAGGCTCACGATTCGAGACGGCCGCTGAATAAGTTTAATCGACAGTTTTTTTTCAATATGTTGCAGTCGTAGGGTCACCGAAGGTGGGGTGATATTTAAGGCTCGCGCGGCATCTGCTAGCGTTCTGTGACTAGCAATTGCTGTAATGAACCTGAGATCTTCAGTGGTGATCATTTGGTTTGAACCTAATCTATATCTTAATAAGTATTAATGTAAAACAAAACGTACTTCTTGGATACTCTTGTTCTACTTGCTGGTTTGATGGCGCTCACGTGCATCATATCCACAAATGAATTATTTGATAGATTAGGAAAATTAGCATGTTACGTAATGAAATTCTAAATCCACAATTATTGATCAAGTATCAGACTCTCGATACGCCATTCATGCTGGTTGATAAACAGGTCGTGCTTAAAAACTTAGCGCGATTACGCGATAAGACTGAAGGTTTGGGGGCTGAATTACGGCCGCACTTTAAAACCGTTAGAGCACTTGAAGCGGTTAATGACTTATTGCCGCAAAACAGTTCAGCCATTACTGTATCAACGGTAAAGGAAGCTGAGGCACTGGCAGCTGAGGGCTATACCAATATTGTTTATGCCGTCGGTATATCTGAGGCCAAATTACCAAGGATCGCTCACCTTATTGCTAGAGGGACCGAGGTAAGAGTGCTACTCGACACAATAGAACAAGCGAAGTTTGTTAATCGCTATTGTGAGCAGCACTCGTGTGTCATTCCAGCATTAATCGAAGTTGACTGTGATGGACATAGAGGTGGCATTCACCCAGATGATCCTACGTTAATTGAAATCGCCAACCTGCTCCATCAAGGAGCTGCAAGCTTTCACGGTGTGTTAGCTCATGCGGGGGAGTCCTATCTTTGCTTCGATGAAAAGTCTCTAGCAGAAGCTGCCAGCAACGAAGTTAACATGACGCTAAAAGCGGCCAATAACCTTCGCGCCGCAGCAATTCCATGCGATATCGTTAGTATTGGTTCAACGCCTACCGCTCACAGCTATCAAGACCTAACCGGGATCACCGAAGTGAGAGCTGGCGTTTATGGTTTCTTCGATTTAGTCATGGCTGGGATCGGGGTTTGTAAATTAAACGATATTGCAGCTAGCGTGGTAACAACGGTTATTGGCCATAACAAAGAAAAGGGCTGGTTGTTCATTGATGCAGGCTGGATGGCACTGTCAGCTGATCGTGGTACAGCGGGTCAACCCAAAGATTGTGGATATGGCTTGGTCTGTGAAGTCAATGGTACATTGCTTGAAGGTCTGCAGGTTATCTCTGTTAATCAAGAACACGGCATCATTGGCACAGTAGGTAATGACCTCATTAAGCTTGAAGATTTCCCCGTCGGCTGCCGATTACATATCTTACCTAATCATGCCTGCGCCACAGCATCTATGCATCAGCACTACTATGTGTTTGATACGCGAAGCGATACATACGAAATCTGGAACCGAATTCAAGGCTGGTAACATGCAATATTTAAATGAAGCGCAAACCGCAAAATTGGTCACCCATCAACTGGCTTATTCTGCTGTAAAAGAAGCGTTTATCGCAGCGACTACAGATGAAGCAACACTGTTTCCAGTGGTTAACGCATCAGGCCCACAAACGGACTCAATGTTTTCATTAAAATCAGCTTCTACCAAATCGCTGGTGGGCTGGAAAACTGGTAGTTACTGGCCAGGTAATCAAGTTAAGAGTATGCCGTGCCATGGCACCAATGTATTTCTGTTAAGCGCTGAAACCGGTGAACTTGTTGCTGTGGTTGCAGCAACACAAGTTAATGCCTACCGCACCGCGGCGGCCGATGCAGTTGCTGTGAATTACCTAGCAAGAGAAGATGCTAGCGTGTTGACTGTCTTTGGTACTGGGCATCAAGCTGAATACGAAGTATTAGCCATCGCAGAAGTACGTGATATCACAAAGGTGTTAGTGGTTGGCCGTGATAAACATGGTTGTGAACAGTTCGTTAAACGACTTATAGACAGTGGCTTACAAGCTGATTGCGAAGTGGCAAGCGCTCAATATGCCTGTGAACATGCAGATATTATCGTAACCGCAACCACAGCCACTGCGCCGTTATTTAAGGCTCGCTGGGTTAAAACGGGCACTCATATTTCAGCCATGGGGGCTGATAAAGTCGGCAAGCAGGAGTTACCAGTGGAGCTTTATCAAGACGCAAGGTTATTTTGTGACTACCGAGCGCAGTCGCAGGTGATTGGTGAATTTCAGCACGCAGAAAATGTACCAGTGACAGAGATAGGTCACGTCATAACATGCCAATCCGTAGGGCGCTCTAATCATGATGAGATTACTATTTTTGATAGTTCAGGCATCGCTATTCAAGACTTATTTGTTGCTGCTAAACTGCTAGAACTGAATGAAGAGCTAAGTAATTAACTAGGGTTTAGTTAAGTACTAGAAGCTAGTAAAACATAAACTGTGATAAATGCGCAAAGAACCAGCAGCCCAGAACTGCTGGTTTTTTTATTGGCTATAAATGTTGAAGTTCAAATTGCTAATATGCTCTTTACAACAGCTCCAAGCAACACTCGATAGTCAAAAGTGACGGGGTATGGGGTTACTTAAACTGCATTATTTGATGATGCTTTACTTTTGACTAAGCCTTTAGATAAAAATATGACTGATAAGAGTAAAAAGACTGCAGAACCAAACAGATCCTGTTCTATCACGTTATAAATCAAACCTAAAAACATGAGGAGGGATGCCCAATAATATCTGCTAGGCGTTGATAATAAACTGGTTCTCATTGAGGATACCTTTCTGAAAAAAAAACTGGTACTTACATGTACCTTTAACACTCGACAAAGGTGGGGCGTATTAGCACGTTGTTGCCCTGTTCCCATATAGCGTAATAATTCGCGGCGCTTGTTAGAAGGCGATGGATAATTTAATGAGGGGGAACCTCATCATGCTGCAAAATCAACGTCCCAATAGCTGAGCTAATTTTAATTCCGGCGGCTAAAACTAATACTCCAATAAAGAACACCGCTAATGTCATGAGCCCTGTTTTCTCTTTTTCGGCAACATCACTCCACCGGTTTCTTAATCCATTAATCATTCAATTATTCCTTAGTTATCTAATCAGTCGTTATCTAACCAATGACTTAGCGTGCACGCCACTAATTTCACTAGTAACGTTTTCGCTTAAAAACTAGTTAGTAATTTAATATTTTTGCCATTGATTAACCTAGCATTTGTCAGCTTTGCTGAACAACTCATTAGGTACGTAGTCAATATGAAAAATATTGTACTTAAGAGTTTGCCTGTTCGTTATCTTGAGTTGGTTAAATGGCCATATTTTCAATCCGTTGTTTCTATTGGATCTGCCATCTTGTTAGAATACAGCTCATACACATTCTGCACACTTTTAGGAACCACGATGAAGATCCTTGCCGATGAAAATATGCCTTATGTTCAGCAGTTATTTGGTGATTTGGGCACGATTGAAACCTTAAACGGCAGGGAGTTAACGCCTGAGCAAGTTAACGATGCCGATGTGTTACTTGTCCGTTCAGTGACTAAGGTTAACCAAGCATTGTTAGCTCAGAATAACCAACTTAAATTTGTTGGTAGCGCCACCATAGGCACAGATCATATCGATTTGGATTACCTTGCCAGTCGCAACATTCCTTTTTCTAATGCACCGGGCTGTAATGCAACAGCAGTAGGGGAGTTCGCCTTTATCGCCATGCTTGAGTTGGCGCAGCGCTTTAATAGCCCACTAAAAGGTAAAGTGGTGGGTATTGTCGGCGCCGGTAATACTGGAACCGCGGTAGCGAAATGTCTTAATGCTTATGGGATAGAAGTGTTACTTAATGACCCATTGCTAGAGCAAAGCGGTGATCCCCGTGATTTTGTGACCTTAGATACACTCATTGAAAAGTGTGATGTGATTAGCTTGCATGTACCTATTACTCAAAATGGCGAGCACAAGACCTGGTACTTGTTCGACGCGGCACGCTTAAATAGCTTGCGTGAAAATACCTGGCTGATTAACTGTTGCCGCGGTGAAGTGATCGATAATCGTGCTTTAATCAAGTTCAAGCAACAACGTGATGACGTAAAAGTGGTGCTCGATGTATGGGAAGGGGAGCCTAACCCTATGCCTGAGCTGGTGGCCTATGTTGAATTTTGTACGCCGCATATTGCGGGTTATTCCTTAGAGGGTAAAGCGCGCGGCACTTTTATGCTGTATCAAAAGTTAGCCCAGGTGCTGCAAATTAGCGCTGATAAGCAGATGGAATCATTATTACCGCCGCTTTGGAGTGAGCAGGTTATTGTGCAGCAAATTGATGATGAAAGAGCCTTGTTACAGCTTGCGAGATTTGTATACGATTTGCGCGATGATGACCAATTATTTAGAAAACAGTTTTTAAATCAGCAAGGGTTCGATCATATGAGAAAAAATCACACCCATCGCCGTGAATTTAGTGCATTAAAGGTAGGCAATACGGGGCAAACTAATGTAAATTGGTTATCCAATTTAGGGTTTTCAGGAGTCGAGCTGTAATTATGTCGCAGGAATTTAATGTTGTCGTATTAGGTGCATCGGGCGCAGTGGGTCAAACAATGATTGAGATCCTAGAAGAGCGTAACTTTCCGGTTGCTAATTTATTTCCATTAGCCAGCAGTCGCAGCGCCGGTAATACGGTCAGCTTCCACGGTAAACAGGTCGAAATTTTAGACGTTGACACCTTTGACTGGTCACAGGCTCAGATTGGTTTCTTTTCTGCAGGTGGTGACGTTTCAGCTAAGTGGGCGCCTATCGCTGCTGAAAACGGCTGTGTTGTTATTGATAACACCTCTCACTTCAGATATGACATCGACGTGCCATTGGTGATCCCAGAAGTAAACCCTGAAGCGATTGCAGACTTTAGAAATCGTAACATCATCGCCAACCCGAACTGTTCAACGATTCAGATGTTGGTTGCACTAAAACCTATCTATGATGCATTCGGTATTTCACGTATTAACGTGGCGACCTATCAGTCTGTGTCGGGTTCAGGCAAGCAAGCTATTGAAGAGTTGGCAGGTCAGTGCGCGAAGCTGCTACAAGGTTTACCGGTTGAGCCAAAGACTTACTCGAAGCAAATTGCGTTTAACGTATTGCCACAAATTGATAAGTTTATGGACAACGGCTACACCAAAGAAGAGATGAAAATGGTGTGGGAAACGCAAAAGATATTTGGTGATGACAACATCGTTGTAAACCCAACGGCTGTTCGCGTTCCGGTATTTTACGGTCACTCTGAAGCGATTCATTTAGAAACACTACAACCTGCTGACGCCGAAGATGTTAAATCGGTATTACGTGGTGCAGAAGGTGTTGAACTATTTGATACCGATGATGAGTATCCAACAGCCATCACCGAAGGTGCTGGAACCGATCCTGTTTATGTTGGCCGAGTGAGAAAAGATATCTCTCATGAAAACGGTATAAACCTTTGGGTTGTATCAGATAACATCCGTAAAGGTGCGGCACTTAACAGTGTTCAAATCGCTGAAGTATTGATTAGAGATTATTATTAATTTTTAGATTAACGATGCTTTGCTGAATAAAAAGCCCGCACAATGCGGGCTTTTTATGTTTTAAAGATGTGAACAGTAGCAGGGCAGCGGATTCTAGTTTATAGTAATCTTAATAAATACAATTGCCTAAAGCTCGTCACCAGGGTGGTGACACCAGCGTGCTTTAAAGGGAAGGATTGATGAACTTTCGCACTTCGCATCTTGTCGGCTTAATAGCCACGGGGATAGTGGCTATTGCTGCCCCTTCGATTAATTCAGTTGCTGCTGAGCCATTAAAAATTACAGGGCCAGATGGCCAAGTAAAGCAAAGCATTCGTCAATATGGTCCAACAACCTCGCAAGATACTTTTTGGAGTATCGCTCAGGCGGTTAAGCCAGACAATAGCGTTACTGTTTACCAGGTTATGTCAGCGTTATATGACGCCAACCCTCATGCTTTTTCTAGCAAAAACTATAACAGTTTAGAGCGCGGCATGATTTTGCTGGTGCCAAATAAAGCTGTGATACAGCAAACCTCTCAAGCAGATGCTAAGGCTCGCGCCGAACGTAACGATCGAAAGTGGTCACCATCAGGGGCTAAACCTAGCATTGCGCCAAAAACGGTGGCTGCAAAGATAGAAAGCCCTCAACCGAGCGTGGTCGCTAAAACACCGGTTTCTGTGAAGCCTAATCCATTAATTGCAGATTTATCGGCCGAGGTTGAAGCCTTAACTAGGCAGATGGAAGCGATTCAAGCTAAAAATCTAGAACTAACCGATGAGTTAGCACGAGCGAGCGATGAGATTGTTGTTGGTTCGTCTGATACGGCAGCATTTCAAGATGAAATAAATCAGCTTAAAGAAGAAAACGCTTTATTAAAACAAGCGCTGCAAGACTCCAAATCTGAAAATGAAGCGCTAAATCAAGAAGTACAACTTAAACAGAAACAACTCGCAGCATTTAGTGTGCCAAAGCAAGAGCCAGCGTCAGATCTATGGCGAACCATAATGGATAATCCTCTGTTATTGGTGTTAGGTGGCGTTTTACCGGCATTGCTTGTTGTGGTGCTATTTTGGTTGTTTATTAGACGCAGAAATGACGCTAACGCTGAAGAGCAACAGAACCAAGATGTAAACGCTGCTGAAAAGCCTATAAGTGCAGCACCAGAAGGGGCGATTTTAGAAGATAAGTCTGATGATGCCGAAGGTTTAGCTGTTCATCTCGATACAGATGATGCGTCTAATATCGACCCATTAACAGGGGCCGTGGCCGCGACTACCGTGCAGGCGGCACTTGCCGAAGAGCAAGATATTATCGTTGAAGACTCCCAAGACGAAGGCCAATCATTAGATGATTTATGGGCTGAGGCGATGGGGGAGCAAGATCTAACAGACACTGATGAGTTTGATGCATTCAACAGCACTGCAACTACTAATGATTTAAATACCACTTCTTCAGATATTAGCGATTCCAAATCATCTGATGAAGACGATCTCGATTCACTGCTTGCGGGCTTTGATGTACCTGCAGAAGACAGTTTTGAACAGCCAGCCACAAACAGCAGCGATGATGATCTCGATGCTCTGCTAGCAGGTTTTGATAATGATGATAGCGAGGTGGTTCAATTAGAGTCAGGCAGTAACGCAGATACGGCTGCAGAAGATGATTTAGATGCTCTGCTAGCAGGTTTTAATAGTGATAACGCAAATGATGAAATCCAATCTTCATCTCAATCTGCAAGTGAAACAGGCACTGCAGCTGACAGCGCGGAAGATGATTTAGATGCATTACTGGCAAGCTTTGGTGAAAGTGTTGATGACAACGCACTTGATACGAAAGAAGACTTTGCTTTTGATGCCGAAGTTAATGCTAATACTGTGACCGATACTGCGGCTGAAGATGATATTGATGCATTATTGGCAGGTATTGACGAAACACCTACAGAACCTAGTTCAACAGATACTGCAGAAGATGACATTGACGCTTTGCTTGCAGGTTTTGATAGTTCAAATCTGCAGACTGAGCCCGTTTTCAATACTGATACTGAGGTAGAGGATGATCTAGATTCATTGTTAGCAGAGCTTGAAGGCGATGATGGATCTCAAGAGGATAGCAATGAGATCCCTGATATCGATGCACTTTCTGATGAGATGGCGGCAGAACTAGAGCTTGGATTTGAAATTGCTGCAGAATTAGATTTAACCGCCACAGACGATGCAGACCAAGAGAAACCTGAAAGTGAGCTTGACAGTGAACTTAATGCCTTGCTTGCAGATCTCGAAGCGCCGTCAGAGCTAGAGCAAACTGCAAATGTTAAGCTTGATTTAGATGAAGAGCTAGCATTAGCGCCTGACGTTGAACTTGAGCAGTCTGAAGAGCTGACGAAAACGGCAAAGGACTCAAATAGTCTAGATTTTGACTTAACGGGTTTTGATATTGATGGACTAAATTCAAGCGCGCAAAGCACTGTTGGGATGGGCTTGGCTGCACTTAAGTCAGATAGCGATAACCTTGATGCAGATGCTGATACCGCGGTTACTAAAGCATCTGAAAGGAAAGTATCTGAAAGCAAAGCAGACGATATGCTTGAGTTTACTTTGCCTGAAGTTGACGTTGAGCCTGACGTTATAACTGATATTAAATCCGATCTTGTATCTGAACTAGAAACCGCAGTAGTAAAGAGCGAAAAAGAAAGCGGCTTCTTCGATGATCTTAAAGGTGACAAAAAGACAGAGGCAAACACGTTAGATTGGGAAAGTATTGCTAATCAAAGCGATGCCGCTGACGAAGCCCTAGCGCTTTCAGCGTCCGCCCAACTATCTGATGATGAGCTATTGAGTCGTTTGGCCGCCGAAGGCGATTCACAAGATCAAAATCTTGATCTCACTGAAGATGATGACGCATTCTCACTTGACGACTCTAAGATGACCGTTGATGAAGCATTGGCAGCGCTCGATGCTGAGGAACTTGGCGTTAAAGAGCTAGATGATAATGAACTAGATGTTAATAAGCTAGGTGATAAAGATTTAGGCGAAAAGTCTTCAGCAAAAAGTGCCGTCGCGATGCACGACTTAACCACTTTCCAAAAAGATAATGGTTTTATCGATATTGATATGCTTCTAAGCGAGGCCGATGAAGATAGCGGTGATACCGATCTTTATAAAGAATTGGATGTCGACATGGGCGAGTTAGACTCTCTAATGGGTAACTCACCTATGGTTGATGTCGATGATGAAGAAAACTCGGTTAATGCCAAGTTAGATCTAGCCCGGGCTTACATCGAAATCGATGACAATGATAGTGCACGAGCACTGCTAAAAGAAGTTGAGCTTGATGGCAATGACCGACAACAGGCTGAAGCCATGGGGTTACTTAACGAGTTGGTGTAAACCACCGCAATAAAAAACGGCGCCTTTGGCGCCTTTTTTATACTTATCGTTTGCCTCGAGTATGTTAGAATCGCCGCCTATTAAAAGATTTCGTTTATCCGATCAGTTCGCTAAAACACAGTGGGCGGTCGAATAGCAGTTTAACCGAGTTATAGAGGTGTGGGATGCGGGTTGCGCTAGGTATAGAGTACGATGGTAGTCAATATTTCGGATGGCAACGTCAGGCCGAAGTGGATACTGTTCAAGAGCGGCTAGAAAAAGCGCTTTCAATCGTTGCTAATGAGCCTATAGCGGTGCAATGTGCTGGCCGTACTGACGCAGGGGTTCATGCCACCGGGCAAGTGGTGCACTTTGAAACCAATGCCGTGCGTAAAGATACCGCTTGGACACTTGGCGTGAATGTCAACCTACCTGACAATATTGCAGTGCGCTGGGTAAAAGTCGTTGATGATGAATTTCATGCACGTTTTACTGCAACGGCAAGACGTTACCGTTACATGATTTATAATCACCAACTTCGCCCAGGTATTTTGCGCAGTGGTGTGAGCCATTATCCTGGTAATATCGATGAAGCCAAAATGCACCAAGCGGCGCAGTATCTACTTGGCGAACAAGATTTTACCAGCTTTAGAGCCGTGCAATGTCAGTCTAACACGCCGTTTCGCTGTGTGCATGAGGTCAACGTTAGCCGTCAAGGCATGTATATCTGCGTTGATATCAAGGCGAATGCATTCCTGCATCACATGGTGCGTAACATTGTCGGCTCGCTATTAGAGGTGGGCTTAGGTAATCAACCCATGGAGTGGATTGAGCAACTGTTAGCACTTAAAGACAGAAATAAAGCGGCGGCAACAGCTAAACCTAATGGTCTGTATTTAGTCGATGTCACTTACCCTGAAAGCTATCAATTACCTAAGTTGGCACTTGGCCCATTATTTATGTTGGACTAAGCATTATTTATGGGGTTAAGGACAATCTTAACGGTGAAGGTCTGGGTCTTATACGTTTTAAATGGATAAAAGTTTGTGATTGAACAAGACACATTAAAGCCGGTGGCACCCAAGTCAGGTGCTGCGTTGAGTAACTGGTTAGACTTTTTATTAGCGATTCATCCAACCGAGATTGATATGGGCCTTGGGCGTGTGTCGCAGGTTGCCAAACGCATGGGCTTAACCGATTTAGGTGAGACCAAGGTCGTCACTGTGGCAGGCACGAATGGCAAGGGCACCACCTGCGCCATGATTGAAGCTGCATTGCAGTTGTCAGGAAAAACCGTGGGCGTATACAGCTCTCCTCATCTGCTTAATTATAATGAACGCGTGCGGATCAATGGCCTTGATGCGACAGATGCTGCGCTGGTTAATGCATTTGAAGCGATAGAAACCGCCCGCGCTGAGATCTCATTAACCTTCTTTGAGTACGCAACTCTAGCCGGTTTATACCTGTTTAAAGCTGCCAAGCTTGATGTGGTATTGCTAGAAGTTGGGCTAGGCGGTCGACTCGATGCCACCAACATTATCGATGCCGATATTGCGGTAGTGACCTCAATCGATTTAGATCATCAAGAGTACCTCGGTGATACGAGAGAGCTCGTGGGTGCAGAAAAAGCGGGTATATTCAGAGCAAACCGCCCAGCAATCGTGGGTGAACCTGACTGTCCGGCTTCTCTTATCGAAGTGGCTAATCATATCGGTGCCATAGTGTATCGGGTTAATGAGGATTTCAGTTACCAATGCAGCGACCACGATTGGCATTATCAAGGTCAGCATTTCGATTTAACCAAGTTACCACTGCCATTTTTACCTCAGCCCAATGCGGCCACGGTTATTGCGGTACTTGAGCATCTTTGCCCACCGATTTCTGCTGATATTATTGCTAAAGCAGTGGGAGAGACCCAACTTGCAGGACGATTAGAGCAGCTCAACGATTCACCACGAGTGATTGTTGATGTCGCACATAACCCCCATGCGGCACGTTATTTAAGCTCACGTTTAGCTGCCATGCCCAAGGGGCGGTTAATTGCGCTATGTGGCATGTTAAAAGACAAGGATGTGCGCTCGGTGTTACAGGAACTATCAGCAGATGTTGATCAGTGGTTCCTGTGTGATCTGTCTGTGCCGCGGGGAGCTACTGCTGCAAACTTGAAAGCCTGCCTGCCTGCACAGATACAAGTACAAGCTTCAACGTTTACCAACATGAGTCTGGCCTGGAATGCGCTTCGAGCGCAATTGCAGAGTGAAGATGTGGTAATTGTATTTGGCTCATTTTACACTGTTGCAGGTTTTAAAGATTTGTTTAAGGGAGAAAGTCTTGTCTAGTCAATTTCAAAACCGTCTTGTGGGTGTCATTGTGATTGTGGCATTAGGGGTGATATTTTTACCCGATATTTTGGACGGTAAAAAACAGCGCGAAGAAGAGCAGTTTGCTGAAATTCCCCTTAGACCCGAGATCCAAGAGAGTCACTTGCCGGAGCAGAATATCGAAACGGTCGATTTGGGTCAGAACACTCAGCAAGCAGCGCAAGATACGGGATCATCCGGCGACGCTTCTTGGCACATTGCTGAGGAGGACGAACCGGTCAAAGCGGTTGTAGCTAAGGCAACAGCACAGGTTAAAACAACGCCTAAGCTAGAGTCTAACAGTACAGAAAAGCCTAAGGCTGCTTGGACGATTCAGTTGGGCAGTTTTAACAATGCAGCTAACGTGAAAGGGCTGGTTAACCGTCTTCGCGATAAAGGGTTTACCGCCTACACGTTGCCGACTAAACCCATAGATGGCCAATTAACCAAAGTGTTCGTTGGGCCTAATATGTCAAAAGATAAGCTTAACCGTATGCAGCGTGATATCGAAAAGCTGACGCAGTTAAAAGGCCGAGTGGTTGCTTATAACCCCGTCGAGAAATAATAAATCGTGATTGTCTTTGTTTGAGAAAAAGTTATTTCGCCGTGAAAGCGTGAGAAATAACTCTGTCTCTGATAGAATCGCGCCGTCTTAAACCCTATGCTGGATTACCTCTTAAATGGTTTGGATTGATTACGCCATCATTATTGTTATCGGACTATCAACTCTGATTAGTTTGGTCCGTGGTTTTGTAAAAGAGGCCATGTCTCTTGTCGTTTGGTTTGCTGCTTTTTTTATTGCCAGCCAGTTTTACCTCAAACTCGCTACGCATCTGACTCAGATGCAAGATGAAATGGTTCGAAATGGCGTGGCGATAGCCATTCTGTTCGTATCAACGCTCATCCTTGGTGCTCTCGTTAACTACCTAATTGGCCAATTGGTTTCTAAAACCGGATTGTCAGGCACAGATAGAGTGCTCGGCTTATGTTTTGGTGCGCTAAGAGGCGCATTAATCGTGAGCGCGTTACTGTTTTTTATGGATGCTTTTACCGGAGCACCCAACACAGATTGGTGGCAAGATTCTACACTCGTGCCCGAATTTGGAGTTGTGATCCAGTGGTTCTTTGACTACGTGGAAAACACCTCAAGCTTTGTACCCAAAATATAAAATGCACTAAAGCATTACTTGGCTTTATGTGAGTATTTATACTCACATAAAGCAAAAATATTAAATAATAGAACATCTTATAATGAGGAAGCTTACCCATGTGTGGTATTGTCGGAATAGTTGGCCAGTCATCGGTTAATCAAACCATTTATGATGCACTGACTGTGCTCCAGCATCGTGGACAGGATGCTGCTGGCATTGTGACCGTCGATGGAAGTGCGTTTAGATTACGTAAAGCGAATGGTTTGGTGAAAGACGTTTTTGAACCAAAGCATATGCAGCGCCTGCAAGGTAATGCTGGCATCGGTCACGTTCGTTACCCAACGGCAGGAAGCTCGAGTGCTTCTGAAGCTCAGCCGTTTTATGTTAACTCTCCATTTGGTATTTCATTAGCGCACAATGGTAACTTGACCAATACGGTTGAGCTGCATGAGCGTTTATTGAAGCAGCGCCGTCATGTTAATACCACTTCAGACTCAGAAGTGTTACTTAACTTACTCGCCGATGAACTGCAGCAAACCACTACAGACGATCTTAACGCTGAAGAAGTGTTTAACGCTGTGACTAAGGTGCATGAGCTGACTCGTGGGGCTTATGCGGTTGTTGCCATGATTATTGGCCAAGGTTTAGTTGCATTTAGAGATCCATTTGGTATTCGTCCGTTAGTGCTAGGTAAGCATGAAACACCAACGGGTACTGAATACATGGTTGCCTCTGAAAGCGTGGCATTAGACGCAGTAGGCTTTGAGGTCATGCGTGATGTCGCACCGGGTGAAGCGGTATACATCACTCTTGATGGTGAGCTTTATACCCGGCAGTGTGCCCACTCGCCAAGCTACTCTCCTTGTATTTTCGAATTCGTTTATTTTGCTCGTCCAGACTCTACGATTGATAACATTTCTGTTTATAGCAGCCGTGTCAATATGGGAACCATGCTGGGTGAGAAGATTAACAAAGAGTGGGAAGATCATGATATCGATGTCGTGATCCCCATTCCTGAGACGTCATGCGATATCGCACTTGAAATCGCGCGTCATATGGATCTGCCTTACCGCCAAGGTTTTGTTAAGAACCGCTATATCGGCCGTACCTTTATCATGCCTGGGCAACAAGAGCGTAAGAAGTCTGTGCGCCGTAAACTTAACGCGATAAATGCCGAGTTTAAAGGCAAGAACGTATTATTAGTTGATGACTCAATTGTTCGTGGTACCACTTCAGAACAGATCATCGAGATGGCACGTGACGCCGGCGCGAAAAAGGTCTACTTCGCCTCAGCAGCACCTGAAATTCGTTTCCCTAACGTGTACGGCATCGATATGCCAACCACAAATGAATTGATTGCTCACGGTCGTGATGTTGAAGAGATCAACAATTTGATTGGTGCTGATGGGATGATCTTCCAATCATTACCAGATTTGATTGAAGCTGTACGTCAACAAAACCCTTCAATTAAGCGTTTTGAAACGTCAGTATTTGACGGTAAGTATGTGACTAACGATGTAAATCAAGAATACTTAGATTACATCACGCAGTTGCGTAACGATGATGCTAAGGCAAATCGTAGTAAAGATATTGGCACTAATTTAGAGATGCATAACGTTTGTCATCCTTAAGCTAGATGCGATATAAAAAAGCCGAGCAACCGCTCGGCTTTTTTGTTTTCAGCCTTAATTGATAACGATGATAGACGATGTCTATGCTCATGCTCATGCTCATGTCCATGTCCATGTCCATGTCTGAGAGTGTGACAGCTCCTGATGGGGATAAGCACAACGTTAACCCTTAAAATAACAATTGAAATTAAAACGCTTAATGAGAGCCGTTCTCAAAAAGTGTAACACTCTTTGAGCAAATGAATGGTTTTGAACGATTAATACACTCTGCTTTAAGAGTTTCGTTTGCACCGCTTACAGCTTCAAGGTACAGTTACTGTTAATTTATACAGTAATCCTAGTCCCGTAGATGATCTTATATATTGCCGAAAAACCCAGCCTTGGTAGAGCCATTGCCGATGTATTGCCTAAGCCTTTAAAGAAAGGTGACGGGTTTATTCGCGCCGCAAATGGGGATTGTGTCTCCTGGTGCGTGGGTCATTTGCTTGAACAAGCAGAGCCTGATGCGTATTCGCCTGAATACAAGTCATGGAAGTTTGAGCACCTGCCAATCGTACCAGATAACTGGAAGATGAAGCCTAAAGCTAAAATGCGCGGACAAATTGCCGTGCTACGTGGGCTTGTTAAAGAGGCGACTCAGTTAGTTAACGCGGGCGATCCTGATAGAGAAGGGCAGTTGCTGGTTGATGAAATTATCGCGCACTTAGGTGTTAAAGGCGCAAAGTTACAACAAGCTCAGCGTTTGTTGATAAGCGATTTAAATCCTCAAGCGGTAACAAGAGCATTAGGGCAATTGCGCTCTAACCGTGAGTTTATTCCCCTATCAACTTCAGCGCTAGCGCGTTCTCGCGCCGATTGGCTCTATGGCATGAATATGACCCGAGCCTATACAATCCAAGGCCGAAAAGTGGGTTACCAAGGTGTGCTGTCAGTGGGACGGGTACAAACGCCGGTACTTGGGCTTGTGGTACGCCGTGATGTTGAAATTGCTGAGTTTGTGTCTAAGCCCTTTTATGAAGTGTTAGCGCATTTAGCGACCGATAACCAAGATCGATTCAGTGCAAAATGGCAACCGAGTGAAGCGTGTCAGCCCTATATGGATGAAGAGGGACGGGTACTGGCAAAAGGTTTGGCGCAAAACGTTGTCGGGCGTATCAACGGCCAAAGTGCCTTGGTAGAAAAGGTGATAGCTCAAGACAAGAAGCAAAATGCTCCCTTGCCTTATAGTTTATCGGCGCTACAGATTGATGCGGCTAAACGCTTTGGTATGAGCGCAAAGTCAGTGCTCGATACCTGCCAGTCGTTATATGAAAAACATAAGCTTATCACCTATCCACGCTCTGACAGCCGCTATCTGCCTGTTGAGCAACATGGGTTAGCGCCGAGTGTTATTCGCGCAGTATTAAGTGGTGCGAGTGAGCTATTGTCTGGCTGTGATGAGCCAAATGCCAAGCTCAAATCAAAGGCGTGGAACGACAAAAAAGTTGATGCCCACCATGCGATTGTGCCAACCGAAAAAACGGCCAATCTATCTAGCCTTAACCAGGCTGAGAAACAGTTGTATTTGCAAGTTGCGCGTCAGTACTTGATGCAGTTTTATCCGGCTTATTTGTATAAAGAGACTCAAGTTGAGATCATCATTGCCGGTGGCTTATTTAAAACCAAGGCCAAACAGGAAGCTGCGCTAGGCTGGAAGCAGTTACTTAAGCAATCTGCCAATCAGAAACAAGATAGCGGAAGCTCGAGTGATAAATCGCAGACCGAAGATGGCGAACATCTTGCCAATATCCCAGCGCTTAAAGAGGGCCAAGTTCTGCTGTGCGAGCGTGGCGAGTTATTAGAAAAAAACACCCAAGCCCCAAAGCATTTTACCGATGCGACTTTACTGGGGGCAATGACGGGGATCAGCCGCTATGTCACCGATAATGAAATCCGGAAAATCTTAAAAGACACCGACGGCTTAGGCACTGAAGCGACGCGTGCTGGCATAATAGAGCTACTTTTTAAGCGCAATTATCTAACCCGCCAAGGTAAATCCATTTTGGCTACCGAGGTGGGCAAAGGCTTAATTAACAGCTTACCGCAAAGCGCGACAACGCCTGATATGACCGCGCTGTGGGAAAATAACCTCGATGCCATCAGCCGTAAAGAAGCCAAGTATCAGAATTTTATGGATCCCTTAGTGAGCTCCTTACAAGGCTTGATTGAGCAAGCGGGCTCACAGTTACCGACTTCTTTACAAGGGGTTCAGTCGCCGGATAACGGCTTTAAAAAACGTCGTTATAGCGCAAAAAAGGCTGCTACATCTAAATCATCTGCCGTTAGAAAAACGCCGACTAAAAAAACAAGTACGAGTAAGAGAGCCCCTACTAGTAAGTGATAGAGGCTTTATTGAGGGCATCGACTCTTTTGAAGCATTGTACTTAAGTATGGAGTGGCGCAAAGCTAAGCAGATTGGAATAAGGTTAAAGCAAGTTATAACTTACTTATTCCCAAGCCATATTCCTAAACTATTTGTTTAAACTGTATTCCTAAATCATCAGCTTGATATCTTGTTTAGTAACTTTCAATTGTGTAACTAAGACCTATGGGTTAGCTTGGCTTTTAACAGTGGTCATGAGGTTAGGCAGATGTTTGATTGGGTTGAAAAAATTGCTTTTAATGAGGCGAGCCCCTTAACGGTGCAGGCGCAAGATACGCAGTTTGGCTTTCACCGTAAACAGCCTGCTGTGATGGAGCACAGCCATTGGCATGGCCACATTGAAATTAATTACCTGTTTGATTGTTCTGCTGACTATTTAATTAACGGCCAAGAAATCACTGTCCCAGAGGGACGTATGATTATCTTTTGGGCGTCATTTCCCCACCAAATGACCGCTTCTCGCGGAGAAGGCGAGTTGGTTAACATCTATATCCCTTTACAATCTTTTCTCACTTGGATGCTGCCTAGCACCTTTGTTAGCCAGCTGCTGCATGGCGAGGTCATTGTGTCTGACAGTTTATATGCTTGTGACAAGCAGTTAACACAGATCTGGGAAACCGACATTAAGCGAAATGAGCCGCTGTTGACTAGCCAAGTGATTAATGAGATCCGCGGCCGCATTCGTCGCATGTCAATCGAGCAGTACAGCACCTATGATTTAGCCAATAAAGTGAGTAAACGTGAGGATAGGCCTGTATTTGGTGGCCTAAACCATATTCAAACCATGTTGCGTTATATTGCCGATAACTACGATCAAAAAATTACAATTGAAAATGTTTCAAGCTCAACGGGTTTGCATAAAAACTACGCGATGAAGTTATTTAATCGGGTGATGAAAGTGTCGATTAAGCAATACATTAATCAGCTTAGGCTACAGCACGCTCAAGCACTACTTATTGATACCCAAAGCCCTGTGCTTAATATTGCTCTGGAGGCAGGTTTTGGCTCGGTTAGCCGTTTTTACGATATTTTTCAGCGCGAATTTGCCATGTCACCGTTAGAGTTCCGTCGTAAGGTGAGTGGCTGAGGTGATTTTTTAGGAAGGCTTTACGACTTTCTCGTAAGCGAACTTGAGAGTGTTCGTGTTTCAATCAGTTTCAATCAGTTTCAATAACTTCTTTATTATTTTTAATGGTCTACAGATTTTGATTCAAAATTTTGATGGCAGTAACGAATAATAAACTGACTTGAATAACGCAAAACATACGAGAGTTTTATGAAAAAGCTATTTATCACCTCAGCCTGTGCTATTGCCATATTATCTGCCTGTTCCAATGACTCTCAAACTGCAAGTAATGCGAATGTTGAACGACAACCTGACGTATTGCCCGCAGCTGCGCAAGTACAAGACAACAAAGTGTTAAATGGCTTAGCCGCGACCTTAACGGACCGCTGGCAGTTAACTGACAATGGTTTGGTTTGGGATGTACAAGATAGCCATGAAGATCATATCGAGATGAGTGGCGAACAAACATCTGCCATTATCTATTATGGCAGCGATGTTAACGGGAACTTGAGCTTAACGCGAAAGCTGGTGTGGCCTATGCTGCGCACCATTCCAAATGATACTCATGCGAGTCTTATTCATGATTTTCCGTTATCTGTTTCGCCGTCTATTACCGTTAATGAGCAGAGTATTACGCAAGAGAAGCTTAAACAGGCTCGTATCGATGGGCGCCTGTCGCTGACAAGCCTTATTGCTGAAGGTGTTGAGTTGACTCGTATCTTGTCACCAAGTACGACTCAGCCAGTAATGGTTGAAGCCTTGACCTTTGGTAATACTAGCAATGAAAGCGTAAAACTGAGCATTGGCGAGCTCGATTATCGCGTTGAGACTCCAGCTGAAAATGGGGTATATGGTCGTTATCGTATAGAAGCGGCTAGTGACAAATCCGGAGTATTTGAATTAGCAGCGGGTGAGACATTAACGGTTTACCTAGAATTCAAAGCCACTAAAGCTGGGCAAAATCGCGAGTTTGATGCCGCAAGAGAACTTGAACTGCGTCAAGACTATGTGACGAGCTTGAATAACAACCTTCAATTAGTCACCCCCGATGAAAACATCAACAAGATGTTTGAGTTCGCCAAAATTCGTAGCGCAGAATCCATTTTTAGAACTAAGGGTGGTTTGATGCATGCGCCAGGAGGCGGTCGCTATTACGCCGCTATCTGGGCTAACGATCAGGCTGAATATATCAACCCGTTCTTTCCATTTTTAGGCAATGCAGTCGGTAATGAATCGGCAATTAATAGTTTCGAGCATTTTGCTCGCTTTATGAATGATGACGGCACAGCCATTCCATCTTCTATTATTGCCGAGGGGGATGATATCTGGAACGGCGCTGGCGATAGAGGAGACTGTGCGATGATCGCTTATGGTGCAAGTCGATTTGCACTGGCTTATGGCGATGAAGAGCAAGCTAGGGCGCTACTGCCTTTAATCGATTGGTGTATCGACTTTAGTTACGGCAAGCAAACAAGCGAGGGGGTGATTGCATCGGATAGCGACGAGCTAGAAGGGCGATTCCCAGCAGGTGATGTTAACCTAAGTACCAATATGCTGACTTACGGCGCGCTGATCTCATCGAGTTATTTAAATGAGGAGCTTGGGCGTACAGCGATTGCCACAGACTACCAGTTACGAGCCAAGAAGCTGGCACAAGATATCGAAACTTACTTCGGTGCAAATGTTCAAGGCTTCGATACTTACCAATACTATCAAGGTAACGACAAGTTAAGAGCTTGGATTGCACTGCCATTTTCATTTGGAATTTTTGACCGCAAAGATCAAACCTTAGCGGCGGTATTATCGGAGCAGCTGTGGAGTGAAGATGGGATCTACAGTGAGGCGGGCAATAAGACTTTCTGGGATAGAGCAACACTCTATGCGTTTAGAGGTATTTTTGCGGCTCAAGAGACCGATACGGCAATGCGCTACTTTAAGTATTATTCACGTAAGCGTTTGCTCGGCGAGCATGTACCTTACGCCGTAGAAGCTTGGCCTGAAGGTGATCAGCGCCATCTATCTGCTGAGAGTGCGCTCTATGCTCGAGTCGTCACTGAGGGGATTTTTGGTATTGAGCCAACAGGCTTTAAACGTTTTGACGTCGCGCCTTATTTACCTTCAGGCTGGAATAATATGTGCTTGAAGCATATTCGCGCGTTTGAGAGTAATTTCGATGTCTGTGTGAGTCGTGTTCAAGACGCAGATAAAGGCTTTAGCATCACCATTGAGCAGCAGCAAGGTGAGTTGCAGCAGATTAACTGGGACGGACAATCACCTATCAGCGTTAGCCTATAAAGACGGTAAACAGATGAGGTTAAGTCGTAATGACTTAACCTCATCACCATAAGGCTTTGCACTCCCCTTCGACTCTATTGACTCAAGCTTGCCTACGAGACCGCTATGATTATCCATCCCTATAAATTTGCAGCATTTTTTTTATTTATTGCCAGTTTTCCCCTTGTGCTATCGATTCCGGTTAATGCCGCTAATCTAGCTCATTCCGCTGAAAACACGGTGGCATACACCTTAGCCTCACCCAATGGGCAACTGCAATTACGTGTTTCTCAAGACGCTGAATCAGGAGTTAATTACTCATTAACCGTATCCGGTAAGCCCGTTTTGCAAGATGCCGTCGCCGACATAGTGATTCAAGGCATGCAGGCTAATTTATCTAAGGCAAAACTTGTTGATATGGCGCGAACGAGTGTCGATCGTCAATTACAGCCCCATGTACAGCAAAAGTCTAAATGGGTACATGAGCAATACAATCAATTGGCATTTACTTTTGATAACCAGCTTACACTCACTTTTAGGCTCTTTGATCAAGGTTTAGCCTACCGCTTTAGCACTGAACAGCGGGGAGAGCTAGTGGTGATGGCTGAAACGGTAGGGATTAATTTTGCTGCTGATCATTCGGTACTGTTTCCCGAAGAATCCAGCTTTATTAGCCATAATGAACGTTTGTACTTACCTAAAAAGTTATCTGAAATTACGCCTGAGCAGTTTGCTAGCTTGCCGCTGCTTGTTGACGCTGATGCCGGTATCAATGTCAAAGGTATTAAACTCGTTATTACCGAAACGGGCTTGAGGGATTACCCGGGGCTATGGCTTGAAGGCAGCAACGCATTAGGCTTTAACGCTCGCTTTGCCAATGTCGTGCTTGATAGTGAACTTAAACAAGACTCTGATAGAAATGAGAATATCCTCAAGCGCGCAGACTATCTTGCTAAGAGAAAGTCGATAGAGCTTGCACCTAAAGCGGGCGTTTTTCCTTGGCGAATTTTTGCCATTAGCCAAGCTGATGCTGACTTGCTCACTAACGAGTTGTCGTACTTATTAGCAGACGAGTTAGCTATTGACCCTACATGGGTGAAACCCGGGCAAGTGGCGTGGGATTGGTGGAACGCTAATAATGTGTTTGGCGTCGATTTTAAAGCCGGGATTAACACTCAGACCTATAAGTACTATATCGATTTTGCAGCCAAATATGGCATCGAGTACATAGTATTGGATGAGGGATGGCATCATTTAGACAGCGTGTTAAATGTTGTCGATGATATCGATGTTAAAGAGATTATTGCCTACGGTAAGAGTAAAAACGTCGATGTGATCCTCTGGGTGATCTGGAAGACGTTAGACAATGAACTTGAGCAGGCATTAGCACTATTCGAGCGGTGGGGCGCAGCGGGAATAAAAGTCGACTTTATGCAGCGAGACGATCAAGCCATGGTCAACTATTACTGGAAGATTGCTGAGCAGGCCGCTAAGCATAAACTCTTGGTCGATTTTCATGGCTCGTATAAGCCAGCGGGTCTACGCCGTGCTTACCCCAATGTGATCACTCGAGAAGGCGTGCGTGGTCTTGAGCATAATAAATGGGCCGATTACATCACCGCCGAGCATAACTTAACTCTGCCGTTTATCCGCCAGCTTGCGGGCCCAATGGATTACACTCCTGGTGCGATGGTGAATGCTCAACCCGATAATTTCAGGATTAATTTTAATCGTCCAATGAGTAAAACCACAAGAGTGCACCAGATGGCGATGTATGTGGTGTTTGAAAGCCCATTGCAGATGCTCGCAGATACACCGTCTCATTATTTGCGTGAACACGAAAGCACTGAGTTTATCACCCGTGTGCCAACGGTATGGGATGAAACTAAGGTATTGTCTGCCAAAATAAGTGATCACATTATTATCGCAAGGCGTTCAGGTAAACAGTGGTTTATCGGTGTAATGGGTAACTCAAGGCCACGCGAATTTACCTTGGACTTGAGTTTGCTCGGATTGAGCGAGTCACAGCAATATCAGATGAGCAGTTTCGCCGATGGCAATAACGCCGATAAATATGGCAGTGATTATCAAACTAAGACTGAAACGGTGACAGCAAAGAGTGCAATAAATATTACCCTTGCCCCCAGTGGCGGATGGGTGGCGCACTTAACGCCGCGTTAATCAGTTTATGTATTAGAAACAAAAAGGGAAGCGCTAGCTGTGTCATTCACAGATTAGGCTTCCCTTTTATCGCTCTATTTATCGCAGTTTAGCGTTTACAAGATAAAGGTTGCGACCTTTGAGTTGAGGTTGTCGGCTCTATCTTTTAGTGCTTGCGCTTGATCCAGATGTGCTAATGCTGACTCAGTAATGTCATCTGTCACATCTTTAATCGCTACCGTGTTTTGGGTGATTTCATTAGTCACCTGAGTTTGCTCCTCGGCTGCAGTTGCGATTTGGCCTGCCATATCTGAAATCACATTAACCGCTTGAGTGATCTCCTCTAGTGCATGGGCCGCGGCATTAACATCAGTAACACTGTCACTGGCAAGCCCTTGGCTACTTTCCATTAATAACACCGCTTTTTTTGTGGTGTTTTGCAAGGTTTCGATAGTGGTGTAGATCTCTTGTGTTGAGTCTTGAGTTCGACGTGACAAGACTCTCACTTCATCGGCAACCACGGCAAATCCTCGGCCTTGCTCACCCGCGCGAGCGGCTTCGATAGCTGCGTTTAATGCCAATAAGTTAGTTTGCTCAGCAATGCCTTGAATGGTTGTTAAGATGCCTGAGATAGCTTGTGCATGAAGATTTAATTCGCCAATCACATTGGTCGCTTCACCGACTTCGTTTGCTAACGAATTAATCGTGCCGCGAGTTTTGTCGACTAAGTCTTTGCCTTCTTCACTGTTGGTGGCAGATTGCTGCGCCGCAGTCGCTGTGTTTTCGGCGTTGGCTGCGATCTCATGGGTAGCACTGGCCATTTCTGTCACAGCCGTTGCAACCATAGCCACTTCTTGTTGCTGGCGTTGTAACTCGTCTACCGTGGTTTGATTGGTCACTAAGCTGTGTTGGGCATCGCTATCTAACTCATTGGCGAGTTGTCGAATATGGCTTATCAGTTGGTGTTGGCTGCTTACAAAACGGTTAAAACTTGTGGCTAACACACCGACTTCATCCTGAGTATCCACTTCAATACGCTGGGTTAAGTCGCCATTACCGTCAGCAATATGGGCTAGTGCTTGGGAGACGCGGCTCAATGGCGCGAGCAGAATGCTTAAGAACCACGAGATGGCAAGTACACTAAAAAGCAGCGCAAGTGCTGACAACCCAAGTTGGGTCAGTAGTAATTTGCTTAGCGGTGCTTCCAAGGTTTCTTTATCGAGAACAAAAATAAGCTCCCAATCAGTATTGGGGACTTCAGAGCCCCAAAGTAACTTGTCACGTCCCTCACTTTCAAAGTAAAGCGGTAACAAGCTACCCGCTTGACGACTTTTAGACGCGATTTGAGCATTAAGCTCGCGGTCAATATTTTGTATGGGTCCCATGGCTTTTGCATGGTCTTTATAAGCGATAACAGTGCCATCTTTATGCATCATGATGGCGTAGCCTTTTGCAGGCAATTTCATGTTGTTAACGCTATCTACTAGGCTAGCAATCGATAAGTCGCCACCGACTACGCCGCCTTTAGCAGGCTGCGCCATTGTCACCACTAGAATATTGTAGGCTACATCGATATAAGGTTTCGTTAAGATGGGGCGCTGTTTAGCCATGGCTTGCTTATACCAATCACGGCTACGAGGATCATAGCCTGTACGGTCGATATTCGGATCGGAATCTAGCATTAATCCCGTTTGTGAACCGAAATACGCCAGCTCGAAAGGGGCTGAAAGTTGAGCCTGCTGCAGTACATTTAAACTATCACCGTCAATTTTTGTCGCGGTAGCATTAATAATGGTTTGACGATCGGCTAGCCATTCATCAATTCGAGCCGCTTGCTGCTCGCCAAGCTGCCTGACCTGGTCAGCGCTGCTTTGCAGTAGTAGCTGCTTTTGGCTGGAAAAACTTTGCCATGATAGCAGTCCAATTACGATGGAAAAGGCTAACACAACAGAGATAAGGATCTTTTTCTTGAGCGAATAGGAGTTCATATTAAGGTCTAATTTTACACGTTAGGTGAAGTTCAGGCTGGTAGGGACACTAGCGCTCTGATGAGTCGTTAACTGAAAGTTAACTACTCGTTTTTGCTATTTTCGCATATAAGACCAAGAGTAAATAGCGTGAGGCGTCTAATAGTGTAAAAAAATTACACAATTAGACCTGTTTAACACTTTATATAAAGGAGGGGCGAAAATAAAACTTAACGGCTTGACAGCATCTTTAGCACATAAAGCATAAATTCAGACTTTAATTGCCAGTGCTATGAGTGCTATGAGTGCTATGAGTGCTTGTGGCTTGATTGTAATAGCGCTTGTACGGCGTGGTAACGTGCTGGTAGTTCACGGTTGCGTTTATAAACCAAGTAAAGGGGCTCAGTCACGGCAGAATGCGGGCGATGGACATACAGCAGTTCTTTATCTGCAAAGCTATCAAATGCGCTTTTTGGGAGTACGGTAAACCCCAGTCCTTGAGAGATTGGCACAAGGATTTGGCTTAGCTGATTGACATAGCTTGTGGTAGGTAAAGTCTCAATATTGAGCTCTGAAAACTCAGGATTTGCGCATTGGTCAAAATAACGTGATAGGTAGTGCGCAGCGTCAGGGTGCGCTACAACACCACATTGCAATAGGCATTGAGTATCAACGACTGTATTTTGATACTGTTTTGGCATGATAAGACAAAGGGGCTCATGGCCTATCGCTTCATAATGGAACTCACTTACGCTAGGGATTTGAGTGACCACGCCTATGTCGACAGCTCCTTCGGTTATATCTTTAAGTATTTTATAGTTTGGCGCCGCTTCGATATAGGTCGATAGTGCAGGGTGTTGCTGTTGTAGGGTTAGCAACTTGGGATAATATAACAGCGCTAAAGCACCTGAGCACGATAGACGGCATTGTCCTGAATAGGGATCATCAAAATCTAGGCTTTCTAGCAACTCATCTTCTTGAGCCGCCACTTTTCGCGCATATTCGTAGACCTGACGCCCTTGTTCGGTAATTTCAAACTGTTTATTAATACGTTTGATAAGGGAATGGCCACAAGCTTGCTCAAGCTTTTTGATCTGCTGACTGACACCAGGCTGAGTCATGTACAATTTCTCAGCCGTTTGAGTAAAATGGCCAATATCTATCAGTGTTTTAAATGTTTTTAACCAAATGGGATTGAGCATAAAGATCTCCGACCTTGATGTATATTTTGCGTTGAGCTTGGCTTGGTGCGCCGAACACTAATTGTCAATTGAATATAGTTGCTTGAATGTAGCTAATAGAATGCTAATCATTAACCGAGTGAATAGTAGATAGGCGACCGCTATGTTAGTTGGCTAAGTACAAACTAATGATAACGTAATATTATTAAAATTATGAAGTGTAATCATTTTAAATTTTTAACTGAGTCTTTAGCTGTATAAGAGTTTGTAGTTTGTAGCTGTAGCTGTAGCTCTAGCACTAGTTTGAATTTATTGATTGAGGCTCGGCTATAATCGCAAGCGCTGTAATGAAAGATTTCAGTGCGACACTCTAACAAGCGTGCTAGCTAGGATTAGTTTAGTTATCTAGGTAGTTATTTAGGTAGTTATCAATTTAGTTATCTGGTTAGTCGCATGCAGGTGCTGTTATTGCGTAGCGTTTCTGCCTCGATTGAGCCGATACGTTATTTGCGCTGAGATAATCATCAGAGCTGTTTTTTAGGAGCTAAATGCGCCTTTTTAGGAATGACTATTAAGCCTAACTAGCTGAGCATAGGGTATTTAAACTTTACTATTATTCTTGGTCATGACGCAAATAACCCATGTACATTTTGATCCTAGCGAGCACTCTCATCGCCGATATAACCCATTAACATCTCAGTGGGTGTTACTCGCTCCTCATCGTGCAAAGCGTCCTTGGCAAGGACAGGTTGAAGCGCCAGCTCTCTCAGCGTCCCCAAGTCATGATCCTCACTGTTTTTTATGTGCAGGTAATATTCGAGTTAACGGCGAAACCAATCCTGACTATCAATCCACTTTCGTGTTTAAAAATGACTTCTCAGCTTTAGTGCCCGATACGCCGCAAGCGAGTGTTGATGATCCGCTATTTAAATTTAGCACCGAGCGAGGCGAAAGCAGAGTTATCTGTTTTTCCCCCGATCATTCTAAAACACTAGCTTTGTTATCTGTTCCGGAAATTGAGCAGGTCATTAATACATGGCGTGAGCAAACTGCTGACCTTGGGCAAGACTATGCTTGGGTACAGGTTTTTGAAAATAAAGGTGCTGCGATGGGTTGCTCTAACCCGCATCCTCATGGACAAGTGTGGGCGCAGCAACAGCTCCCCAGTTTAATAGAGACAAAACAGCGAAATTTATTGGAGTATGAGAAGCAGTACGGCAGTAACTTATTAGCTGATTACGTCGAGAAAGAGTTAACGCGGCAAGAGCGGATTGTGGTGAGTAATGATGACTGGCTGGTGGTGGTGCCGTATTGGGCGGGTTGGCCCTTTGAAACCTTGGTATTACCTCGGTTTAATATTCAGCGTATGACAGAGCTAAACGACACTACGCAAGCCTCGTTAGCGGAGATCTTAAAGCTGTTAACAACCTGCTACGACAATCTATTTCAGTGTTCATTTCCTTACTCTATGGGGTGGCAGGGCGCACCATTTGATGGCTGTGAACATACAGAATGGCGCCTGCATGCTCACTTTTATCCGCCATTACTTAGAAGCGCTAGCGTTAAAAAGTTTATGGTTGGCTATGAGTTATTGGCTGAAACTCAGCGTGATATCACCCCAGAGCAGGCGGCAATGCGACTACGGCATGCAAGTGGGGCCCACTACACGTTGGATTGCAATTAATGCCAAGCAGCCAAGCAGCCAAGCAGCCAAATAAAGAAATAGGTAAATAGAGAAGTAAGTAAATCGATATTAAGTTAACGCGGCTTATACTGATTGCAATTTTTGTCGTACACAAAGCCACTTGCAGCCAATTTTTGCTCTAGTAGTTCACTTGCAATATCAAGATCATAAAACAGCGCCTGGCGGTCTTTGCAGTTTAAACGTAGGTGCTCATTAGCAATGCCGACTAAGATCTCGCCAGGTAGCGTATCGAGTTTATCACTGTTCATCTATTTACCTTAAGCACATATGCTCACAAGTTAAGGGGCAACAATTTAGGGTCATAGCAAAAGTATGTGCCGTTAATGGCAGATTTTCCAATACAGATATAGAGTGAGGGGTCTTCGACAAAATGAGGCAAAAAAAAGCAAGCCTTAATAAGGCTTGCGAAAGTGATACAGGTGAGGAACAGATTACATAATGTTCCATCAAGCTTAAGTGTTTATTAATTAACGTAGCGTTTCCCCACGATTAATTGTGATTAATCTATCGAGGATGTGCTCACCATCCATTCGAATCCCATTGTGTTCATATTCTGAAGTCAGCCAATACTTAAGGTTACCGATTTTCACAGCGGTTTCTAGGCTGTACTGCATCTCTACAAACATATCTTCACTATAAATAGCAGCGGTAACGGGGACTTGATTATTTGCAAGTGTGTCGGCTTGGTAAATGGTTGGCCAATCCTGTTTTTGTGCCAGAAGCTTCGATGCTTGTTGCAGGGGTTTTAGGTTATTAAACTGCTCAAACATCCATGGGTAGATCATCTCGCCAGTAAATAAGAAAGGCTTTTCGCTGCTGTAGTTGAACTCAGGGTACTCAGCTCTCACTCGGTGAGCGGCCCAGTTAGACGCAGTTTGTTGGCAATAGATAGACTCATGTAGCAGTGCAAATATTGGATTGGTGTTGTAATCAAGCAACTGACAAAAATGCGCGAGGAACAGCGGATTAACTTGTGTACCCGATGCCGTTTCTATCAACGCCTGCTCTAGCAGGTAATAGATGCTCTCAGGGCCTTGCTCCATGCCAATATTGATCCCGAGCAGCTGCAACATCTCGACAGTAAGGCGCTCGCCAGTGGCTAAGGTTACTGGGTTTGCTTGGATATGACTGGCTAGGTTTTTAATCAAGTCTTGTGCATCGCTAAAGCGCTTAAAAAAGTCTTGGTTTTTTGCAAGTACCCGTTTGTAGGTCGCTTGATAAACCTCATCTGGACTGCGAGTCAGTGACGGAATGCCACCCGTGATATAGGCTTCAGTTAAGCCTTCAGGGGCATCATTTAAGTACTTAAGTACACAAAAACCACCAAAGCTTTGTCCTAGAATGGTCCACTTCTCATTATCGGTGAGCCGTTTACGGATAGACTCAGCATCGCGAATGATATTATCGGCTCTAAAGTGGGTCAGGTATTCGGCTTGTTCGCTGGCAGACAGATGCGCCAAACTGGCATAGCTTACTGGCGTTGAAAGGCCTGTACCTCGTTGGTCGAGAAGCAACACGCGGTACTCTTTAAGAGCCCGCTTGATCCAGCCACCATTCGCCGCGGGGCGCACGGCGCCAAACCCAGGTCCGCCTTGAAAGAAAACAATAAAAGGTAAGGCTTTACCCTGATTGTCTGGACTTGAGAGCTCACGGGCAAATATTGAAATTTGCTCGCCATCAGGTTCTTGATAGTTAAGTGGTAAACGAAATTGATGTTTACGGGCAATCATGCCTGCAAAAGTGAGTTGGGCTGAACATTCAGAAGTCATCGAGTCGACCTTTTATAAAGAGTTCTTGTTAGGTTATAACTTAGGATTGCTATGTCAGTTTTGCACTGAACTGACAGCGAACGAGTGTTGACGATTGTATACCAAAAAATATGACCAATGCAGTGTTTATCCCGCAGGAAAGATAAAGCGACAAACGGAGTTAGGATGGGGCAAAAATTTAATGCAGATTTTGTGAGCGTTAGAGCAAAATATCCTAATAATAGATAGTCGAAAAGCCCAACATGGCGTAATCTTTATTCATTCACAGCGAAACATAGAGCCTTAGGTGATTATCGATGAAGTATCAGTTAATACCCGTCACCCCATTTCAGCAAAATTGTAGTTTAATCTGGTGCGAGCAAACCATGAAAGCGGCTGTGGTCGATCCCGGTGGTAATATTGAACGTATTCTAGAGGAAGCTGCTAAAAACAAAGTGGTGGTGGAAAAAGTATTACTGACTCATGGTCATATTGATCATGTTGGTGCGGCAAAATTATTAGCGGATCAACTGAATGTGCCTATTATTGGCCCTCATAAGGCTGACGACTACTGGCTCGACAGTTTGCCGAAACAAAGTCAGCACTTTGGGTTTGTACATTGTGACGCCTTTGCACCGACACAATATCTTGAAGAAGGTGACCAGGTTAGCGTGGGTCAGCAAGTACTCAATGTGATCCATTGCCCGGGTCATACTCCAGGACATGTGGTGTTTTTTGCTAAAGACAGTAAAACAGCTTGGGTCGGTGACGTTTTGTTTAGAGGCTCTATCGGCAGAACCGATTTTCCATTATCAAACCATCAAGATTTAATTGAGTCGATAACGACAAAGCTTTGGCCTTTGGGTAATGATGTGCAGTTTATTCCTGGCCATGGTCCATTATCGACGTTTGGGGATGAACGAGTACAAAACCCATTTGTTGCCGATCAATTATTTGACTAACGGTAGCATCAATTTGTTGTTTGCGTGAGTCAGTTCTACTTTGCAATCGGTCTAATATCACCGAGTTGAAAAGCGCCTTTAGGCGCTTTTTTATTGGCTATTTCATCCAGACTACAACCAAGGCCTAAGGCATAAGCCATATTTTGAATATTTTATATTGGTCTGTTTGTTTACCTTGTTGCAGCGTTAAATTAGTTTTTTTACTACAAAACTGGGCTTTTTGTGCACTTTATCGGCAATTAAGCCGGATAATTGGCGCTAGATCGTGTTTTTTTACATATAAAAAAGGTAATTTAGATCACCTGATAGTAACTCACTTGCTGTAAGTGGGTTAACGGTAAAGAGGTAAGCTATGGAAAATCGTTGGCAGATTGCTATTTCAGCAGGATTACTTGCAGCTATTTGGGCCGGTGTGGCAGATGTACTACATCTTGTTACCTGGATAGGTTTTCTAAGCTGTAGCACCTTCTTTGCCCAGACTCATGCCGGCGTAAAAGGCATGTTGATGGCCATGGCTACCAATCTTTCTGGGGTTTTCTGGGGCTGGTTAATTATTTCAGGGAGCAGCTTCTTTGTCTCGCCATTACTGGGTTACACCTTAACGGGGATCGCAACGGCAGCAATGTGCTTGCAGGCTAGCCATCAAAAACTGGCATTTATCCCCGGCGCATTTATTGGCTGTTGTATCACTTTTGCCATGGGTGCCGATATTGCTGCCATCATTCCGCCATTACTATTGGGCGCGGTACTCGGTTACTGCATGAGTTTACTTACTGGCCAATTGATCAGTTTAACCAAGAAAATGCAGGGTAGTGTCACAGCTGAGGCCAATGAGTCTTAACAAACAGTCTGCTTTACGGTACATCAATAAATATAATAATAGTAACCTCTATGGTTCGGTGAAGAGCCGGACCGTACTTGAGGGTGGCTTTGGCCAAGGGAAGATAGAATGAAACAGATTAATTTCCGTAAGATTGACGCTCTGTTGATCAAATTAAGTCTAAATGGCAAATTTTGGCTACTTTGTACTATGGTGACACTGCTCAGTGCCACCGTCGCATTAACAAACTATCATCACAGTAAGCAGTTTATCGAATCCACCTCATTGGCACGCGCACAATCAAGCATTGATGCTTATGCCAATATCGCTAATGCAGAACAACTTACAGGCAGTTCGCTGAGCAAATTTGCACAAAAAGCGGGAATTGAAGTTAGCAATGCGCTATCGACTTCACGCCATGGTGATATGCTTTTAGTCAGTGCACAAGTGGGTAGCAGCGCGCTAAGTCAACAAGTGCATGTAGGGAGCTGGGAGAAGCAGGCACTTTCACAAGCTAATCTAATGCTACTTCTGGCCTTTGTTGGGCTACTGCCCTTGTATCTTTTGAGTTATTGGGTGTCGACATCATTAGGTGGCGGGCTATGGGATATGTACATGGCGATTAAGCGACTTGCTGATGGTGACTTAACCCATAGACTTCACTTTTTCGGTAAAGATGATTTCAGCCTTATCGCCCGTGAAATTGATAGAAGTGCCGATAACATGAGTGAAATGGTGCAGGCGATTTCAAGCAATGTTCAAACCCTGAATAATGCAGCTGACGAGTTTACCCAGCAAGCGAGTCGCAGTGAAGAGTTGACGCATTTTCAGCATCAGTTTTTAGATACTGTAGCTGTAGCCATGTCGCAGATGACGGCTGCGGTGGAGGAGGTGTCTCATAGTGCATCTAATACCTCTGAGCAAACTCAGCAAAATGCGGCGCAAGCGGCTAATAGTCAAACTCAAATCGCTGAAGCGGTAACCCGTATAGGCGTGCTGACGAGCAAAATTTCTGAAGCATCGGCGTCAGTAGAGGACTTAAACCATGCAGCAACAGAAATTGGTGCAATGGTGACTACGATTAACGGCATTTCTGAGCAAACTAACTTACTGGCGTTAAATGCAGCCATTGAAGCTGCTCGTGCAGGTGAGCAAGGTAGAGGTTTTGCCGTTGTTGCAGATGAAGTTCGCACGTTAGCGAGCCGCACACAGCAAGCAACGGTTGAGATCCAGTCTATGATTGAGGGCTTGCAAATGGGCACGGGTAAGCTGTCAGACATTACAAATGAGATCGTCTCACAAGCTGACAAAGGTCGTGTAGCTATCGAATCAGTAGGCCATGACGTTGACAGTATGGCCAGTTCAATCAGTATTGTGTTTGATATGAGTTCACAAATTGCAGCATCGTCAGAAGAGCAAAGTGCAGCCTCTCGTGAGATCTCAACACAACTGAATGATATTCGCGGTCAAGCGGAAATAATTAAAGAAACCGCGCAAAGCTCGGTGAGTTCGGCCAGCAGCTTAGCGAGTTCATCAAAAGGACTTGAACAGATTTTAGGTCAATATACTTTGGTAAAAAATTAAGCTAACTCCTTTATTTTAATCATAAAAAAGCCAGCAGATTGCTGGCTTTTTTGTGAGGTACCAATTTGGTTTTTAACTAAAGGTGCTCCAGATTGGCGCGTGATCTGACGGTTTTTCGATACCGCGTAGATCATAATCCACATCTGATTCAGTTAGGCGTTGAGCCAAAGATTTCGTTGCCAAGACCACATCGATACGTAGGCCGCGATTATCGACAAAGCCTTTACTGCGATAATCGAACCAAGAGTAACGTTCAGTGCGAGCAGGATGAAGTTCACGGAAAGTATCGACTAGACCCCAATCCATCAGTGTTTTTAGCCACTCACGTTCCTCTGGCTGGAAACTACATTTCCCCGTTTTTAACCAGCGTTTAGCATTCGGCTCACCAATACCAATATCGAGATCGACAGGAGAGATGTTGATATCGCCAATAATAGCAATGTCTTCATCTGCATTGTGATACTCATTAAGGTACAGCATTAAATCTTTGTAGAACTTACGCTTAGCTGGGTACTTAGTCTCATGGCTGATGTTATCGCCTTGAGGAAAGTAGCCGTTGAGCACTGTGAGTGGACGACCATTTTCCTGCACAAAGGTACCCATTATCATACGACGCTGGGCGTCTTCTTCATCAGTAGGGAAACCTTTTTGAACCTTTGTTGGCTCTGCTTTTGATAGCATAGCTACACCATAATGGGCTTTGCCGCCATGGTAATGGACGTGATAGTCCATAGCCTCTACATCGGCCAAAGGAAACGCTTCATCGTGCACTTTTGTCTCTTGCAGGCCGATAATGTCGGGCTGATGAGTGTCGATGAGTGCTTGAAGTTGGTGTAATCTAGCTCGCAATCCATTGATATTAAATGAAACAATCTTCACTTGTCAGTCCTTTTTATTTACGGCAATACAAGTTTGTATGGCTTAACGATAACGCTTTCATACACACCTGCAGCAATATATGGGTCAGCATCGGCCCAGCACTGTGCATCTTCAAGTGAAGCAAAGTCAGCGACAACCAGCGAACCTGTGAAGCCTGCTTCACCCGGATTCTCACTGTCAATGGCTGGGTGTGGACCGGCAATCAACAGACGACCTTCGTCAGCAAGAAGCTGCAGGCGAGCTAAATGGTCTGCACGGACAGATAAACGTTTTTCTAGACTATTTTCAATATCTTGCGATGAAATCATGTACCACATTATTTGAGTTCCTTACGATCTTCTTCAGACATGTTTTTAAACAGATAGAGGACGGTTAACACAGTATTGATAAGTGTTAGCGCAGTCAAACCGAATACCTTGAAGTTAACCCAGGTTTCTTGTGACAGACTAAAAGCAACATAGATGTTAACCAGGCCACAAATGACAAAAAAGCTAACCCAATACCAGGTTACATGCGCCCATATTTTATCTTCTACAACCAATTCTTTTCCGAGCATACTCTTTAAAATTGGCTTATTCATTACCTGGCTTACACCCAGTGCGATGGCAAACAAGGCATAGACTATAGTGACTTTCCATTTGATAAATGAATCATCGTGCAAAATAAGTGTTAGCGAGCCAAATACCGTTACCATGACAAAAGTAATAAGATGCATTTTTTCAAGCTTCTTATATAGCATGTAACTGATGATAAGTTGTAGCGCAGTTGCCGCGATTAACGCGCCACTGGCAACGTAGATGTCGAAAAATTTATAAACAGCAAAAAAGATAATAAGAGGTAAGAAGTCGAGCAACTGTTTCATAGGGGCGTGTCAGTTTGAAAATTAATAAAAGTGAGGCTGAGTGTAGCATGCAAGCTTGCGAGGAAAAAGTGATAGCCGATAGCTTAAGTAAGCTTGAGCAACCGGGTTATAAGCTCTGTGAAGTGGTTAATATTAAGATTAATCTTGTCAACAGCTATTTACAATAATGCTAAGGTTATTTCGAGTTGAAGTTACCGCTGAAAATTTTGAATAATTCTATTGGCAATCTATTAGATCAAGGTTAAAGCTGTATCGGAACTTTATTTTAGGAAGAATGCTTTTTGCTCTTGAGTAATGTAGCCTAGATTGTCACCTTAAGCTCAAAGTTACACAAAGGAATGTATATGAAATTAATTGGATGCACGGTGCTATTACTGTTATTTCCGCAAATGAGTTACGCCAAAATGGGCAACGAGAATCGCATTTATGGGGAAGTTTTGCAGACTGAGATTTCCATGGATACGCCGAAAACCTGGCATCGAGAAGAAGTTAATGCACCGAACTATCCAATAGAATTTGCTCGAGCTAGAGTTCAAGGTTGCACCGTTTTGTCATTTGATATTACTGAAAATGGAACGACTGAAAATGTTGAAGTAGTAAGCTCAATTCCGAATAAGCACTTGGGTAAGTATTCTAAAAAACTGATTAAACGTTGGCGTTGGCAACAGATAGAACCGCAGCAAACGGCGATAGCTGAAAAGCGGGTGTTAAGATTCGATTATTGTCTTGGGGTTGAATCGGCTGAGGACTCTGCAGCGCAGTGTCAGCGTCAAGTGAAATTGAATTGTGGCTAAACTTACCCTATGCCGCAATAAACGTCACCCTAACTCAAGGTTAGGGTGACGGCATATTAACAAATTAAGCGATTATTTACGCATTAAGCCTTGATAGGTTTGACTTAAGCTAACCATTTCAACCGAAGGCACAATCACTTTATCTTCTAGTAGTAGATCTGCAACACTTTGATCGAACGAGCGATAATGTAGCTTGGTTTCAACACTATATTCCGCCACGCCAGTAGGCAGAGTAAACGGGTAGTTAACTGTTTTCGAGCCTTTGGCTGGAATCGTATTTTGTACTGAGAAGTTGGCGACCCTCCAAGGTTTATGTTCAGGCTTACCGTGAACATCTACAGAGGTGTCTTGAAAAACCACTGTACCTTCCGGTAATGCATTGTCTGCCGTTAATGAACCAGAACGCATGATCTCCTTACCGTTTACATCACGCACAATCACTTCTAGCCAGATCTGGCGAATAAAGGTGAGACTAGTCGGTAAGTCATGGCCTGCACGGCGATTGTGCACCGTCACTTCAAGTACTGGGGAAGTCACGGTTCCTGTGACTTTAGCATCTAAAGCTGCGGCTGTTTTTAAACGCTTAATTGCTTCATTTGCGTGAGCCTGGCCATTTTCAACACCCAGTAATGGAGCCAGCACAGCGTTACCACCAACAAAACCATGGTCGTGCACTAAGCTTCTAATCGGCCCACCAGATGCGGCTTTACCACCTAAACGGTGATCCACAAGCTTGTTTGCAGGCAGCATTTCATCAGCCACGCGCATGGCGGTTTCCACTGGCACCATATGGCAATCCTGACATTGGATGTCGGCAGCAGCGTAGGCTGACTTTTTCCATTCATCATAAGTATGTTCTAGCGCAAAGTTATCGTGAACAGGGTTGAACACATTATGACAATTGGCACAAAACTCTGATTTAGTATGCAGCTCAGAATACTCGGCTTTGTGGCCACGAGGCTTAGCGTCGTCAAATGGACCGCGTTTAACTTTGTCATTGGCGATAGCTAATGACGCATTACCGTGCTCACCCATGGCTGTGTGGGACATGTTGGTATCAACGACGCTATGACAGACTTCACAAGATACGCCTTGATTAGCAATTGCTTGGGTCGTGAAACCGCCAAACTTACCGGATTCAGATTTAAACTCAACGGTTTGGGTTACGGTACCTAGCACTGTGTGGCAACCACCGCATAGATTTTTGGCTGCCCCATTAGTTTCTTTTTCCCCCATCGCCCATTCAGCTTGAAACACAGGGTCGATAAAGGCAATGGAGTGCATAGAGCCTTGCCAGCCTTTCCACTGCCGAGGGTGGCAGCCTTTGCAGCTTTTAGCGTCGCGCCATTGTTTTAACTCCGGCTTTTTATCACCTTCAACACTCAGATATGAAGGTGCAAATTCCATCTCTTTTTCGGCATGAGCTAGCAAGGGCATAGTACTCAGTAGCACTAATGCTAGGTATGTCTTTTTCATTTTTATATTTACTCTATAACAAGGGTAATGATTTGATGGCTCAACCTCGCTTAACTGATGAGGACGTTGAACCTGGTAAGAACCATTAATGGCGTAACAATAATAAGTGATTTATAGCGCTGGAACTGTCGATGTGAACATGTAAAGTGGTTGAAATAGCTGGTATTTGTTGAGTGTGTTCAAAAAAATGTATAAATGGGTTTACTTAATTAGTCGAATCGTTTTTTTGATTTTATAAGGAGTAAAAGGCCTATTTAATATGCGTGTAAATGGTTGCGGCTAAATGAAGCGGATAACCGATGTTTCTCTGTTAATGTTTAATATAAAAGTGTGGGTTTTTAAGTCGGTTTAGGCGCTTGAGTTGGAGTAAATGACTAAAAACCGGATTAAAGTCACCTTTACTGGATAAACTCAAGTATCATATGCCCATGAAAGATGAAAATACCACAGACATTAAATTGGTTGACTTGCACAGCCACACGACCGCATCCGATGGTCAATTAACCCCATCAGAATTAATAGCACGCGCGATAAGTAAAGGCGTGCATATGTTTGCCATTACCGATCACGATACGACAGAGGGCTTGAAAGAAGCCCATGACTTTAATCAGTCTCATGAAACCCCATTAGAGCTGATTAACGGTGTTGAGATCTCAACCCGTTGGAATAATTTTGATATTCATATCGTTGCACTCAATGTAGATATCGATAATGTCGAGTTGGCCGCATTTTTATTTAACCAACGTGAGTTACGATCAACACGGGCCCAAGAGATTGGTGAGCGTTTAGCCAAGGCGGGTATTGAAGGCGCTTATGAAGGCGCAAAAGCTTATGCGGGTGATGCGGCGATTAGTCGTGGCCATTATGCTCGTTGGCTCGCTGAAAAAGGTTATGCGACTAACACTGCCAATGTATTTAAAAAATATTTAGCGCGCGGTAAAACGGGCTATGTACCTAATAATTGGGGTGATATGGCCAGCGCGATTGAGATAATTCATCAAGCGGGTGGGGTATCGGTATTGGCACACCCGAGCGGTTATAAGTTGTCGGCTAAATGGCTTAAGCGTTTAGTACGTGAATATAAAGAAGCCGGTGGTGATGCGATTGAAGTGGTGCTTGGACAGCAGACTATAGATGATCGCAACAATCTCATTTCGCTCAGCATTCAAAATGGGCTGGCATGCTCGTTAGGCAGTGATTTTCATTTTCCAGGTAGTTGGATTGAAATCGGAAAAAATATGTACCAACCCCAAGGCGTGAACTGGGTTTGGCAATCAGAGAAATGGAAGGTAGTACAATGAGTCAGTTTTTTTATATGCATGAGGAAAACCCTCAAACCCGCTTAATTAGCCAAGCAGTGAATGTGATAAAAAGCGGTGGTGTGATTGTGTACCCAACCGATTCTGGCTATGCATTAGGTTGCTTAATTGGCGATAAAAACGCGATGAGCAAAATTGCGCGTATCAGGCAGATTGAAAATGATCATAATTTTTCGCTAATGTGCCGCGATCAATCAGAGCTGGCAACTTATGCTCGCGTTGATAATCAAGCCTATCGATTACTTAAACAAAATACACCAGGACCTTATACGTTTATCTTTATGGCGTCAAAAGAAGTGCCTAAGCGTCTTCAAAACCCAAAGAAGAAGACAATTGGTATTCGCGTTCCTAATAATGTGATCGCACTCGCGCTGCTTGAAGCGTTAGGTGAGCCATTAATGTCAACCAGCTTAATTTTGCCAGGACAAGAGTTTACAGAGTCTGATCCTGAGCATATTCGCGACATCCTAGAACATCAGGTCGACTTGATTATTCACGGTGGCTACTTAGGTGAAAAGCCGACGACGGTCATCGACTTGTCAGAGGGTGAAATAGAGGTGGTTCGTGAAGGTGCTGGCGACGTAACGCCATTCCTTTAGTTTGACGGCCGTTGTTGCCGTTATTAATAGAAACCATTAATAGCTGTACTGATAACGGCCTATAGCTTTAATCAACATATATTGATCCCCAAGTCACTTCTCGCTATTGTCTGAAACGAGCAGCTTGAGCTAGCTTAGGTATACAGGTATAATCGCGCGTCTGCGAAAATATAGAGGGTTTACGGATGGAGGGCGTTCAGCAAAAATTGCCTTTAGCCGTTGTTCGAGGCCAGCCGTTCAAGGTGATGCCAAAAGACCTCTTTATTCCACCAGAGGCGTTAGAGGTTTTTCTCGAGTCTTTTGAAGGGCCATTAGATCTTCTGCTTTATTTAATCCGCAAACAAAAACTTGATGTTGTAGATTTACCGGTTTTCTCTATTACGCAACAGTACCTTGAGTACGTTAATTTGCTGCAGGGAGCTCGTGTGGAGCTGGCGGCAGATTATCTTGTCATGGCAGCAACCTTAGCTGAGATTAAGTCTCGCTTATTGCTACCAAGGCCTGAAGTTGAGCATGAAGATGAAGAAGATCCTCGGGCCCAGTTGATCCGTCAATTGAAAGCCTATGAAGTGATCAAAGATGCGCAGGAAAAGCTGGATGAATTGCCTAGAATGGAGCGCGATTTATTTCAGGCAAAAGCGGTTCCTGCCGCCAACATCAAGCCTGAGTTACTGCCTCCAGAGGTCTCACTGACTGAGATTGCCAGAGCATTTTCATCAGTATTAAAGCGTATTGAAGCGACAGAAAGCCACCATGTCGTGCGAGAAGTGTTATCGACTCGCGAACGTATGGCACAGATTTTAGCGAAACTTAATGCTGAAACCTATTTACCGTTCGAAGCGCTGTTTGATTTTGAAGAGGGGCGCAGCGGTGTGGTCGTGAGTTTCCTAGCGTTAATGGAATTAGTTAAAGAGTTGCTGGTTGAGCTTGTGCAAGCTGAGCCATTTTCAACGATACATGTTAGGGCGTACTGATTGTCTCAGATAAATCCAGACCAGCTTAAGCAGTTAATTGAGGCCAGCCTATTTGTGTTGGCTAAGCCGATGACAATTAAAGCATTGAAAGAGACTGTATTGTCTCAATTTAATGTGTCACGGGTAAAAATTAAGGCATGTATCGATGAGTTACAGCTCGATTATGAGAATCGAGGTGTACAATTAGTAAAAGTAGCGGGAGGATATCGATTTCAGACATTGGCTGAGTTGAGTCCATTTTTACAACCGCTATGGCAAGAAAAAGCGCCGAAATATTCGCGTGCGACATTAGAAACGTTGGCGGTCATTGCTTACCGTCAACCCGTCACCCGAGGTGACATTGAGTTTGTCCGTGGGGTTGCTGTTAGCAGCCACATTATAAAAAGTTTAAACGATAGAAATTGGATTAAAGTTGTAGGACATAAAGAGGTGCCGGGAAGACCCGCGCTTTATGCAACGACGGTCGAGTTTCTAGCTTATTTCGGCTTAGACAGTATTGTGGAACTTCCACCTTTGTCAGATGCCGAATCATTGGCCGCACTTTTTTCATCGGAAAAAATCGTGGCCGAAAATACAGAAGAGTCTACTAATGAGTGAAAAATTGCAGAAAGTCTTGGCCCGTGCAGGCCATGGCTCCCGTCGTGAGATGGAGGCATGGATTGCTGCAGGTCGAGTTAGTGTTGACGGTGAAATTGCAAGCCTAGGTGATCGCGTTGAAACTGACGCTAAAATCCGTATCGATGGCCGTACAGTTTCTATTCGTGCTGAAGCAGATGTGGTTTGTCGAGTCATCGCCTACCATAAGCCTGAAGGTGAGATCTGTAGTCGTAAAGACCCAGAAGGTCGCCCAACGGTATTTGATCGTTTACCAAAAACTCGCGATTCACGCTGGGTTGCAGTAGGACGATTGGATATTAACACTTCAGGTCTATTGTTGTTTACCTCTGACGGTGAATTGGCAAACCGCCTGATGCACCCATCAAATGAAGTCGAGCGTGAATACGCTGTGCGTACGTTTGGTGAAGTGACCGATGGCTGTATTCAGCGTTTACGTATGGGCGTGACGCTAGAAGATGGCCCAGCTAACTTTGATAAAGTTAAAGCTGCTGGTGGCGAAGGCATGAACAAGTGGTGGCACGTTAGCTTAGCTGAAGGCCGTAACCGCGAAGTTCGACGCCTTTGGGAGTCACAAGAAGTTCAGGTGAGTCGTTTGATCCGTATTCGTTACGGTATGATTGAACTACCTAAAGCCCTGCCACGTGGTGGTTGGATTGAACTGCCAATTGAAGAAGTGAACTACTTACGCAAAACGGCTGGTATGGATGAAGAAACCCGTACATTACTAGGTACTGACAAGCACAGTGTTGCGCGTAACAAAGTACGTAGTGCTAAGATTAAGCGTGCTGTACACAAGCATAAAGTGGCTTCAGGTAAGCCCAAGCCTACGCGTCAGCGTAGCTAACTCTTATCTTAAGACGGGAGACTGTCTGAATAAAAAAGGCCGCTAATTTAGCGGCCTTTTTGTTGCTATCTTTTTGTGTCTATCCTGTGGTGCCGATAGTGTTTTGTTTCTATCGTGCCAGTATGGCGATGTTTCGCTTACTGAGCGTTAAGTTGCTGGCCGTTGATCTCTTTAGCGTCATCACCCATTAAATACAGGTAAGTGGCCATGATGTCATCTGGTGCTTTTAGGGTTTGTGGGTTCTCTGCAGGGAATGCATTTGCACGCATACCCGTGCGAGTAGCACCAGGATTGATGCTGTTAACACGCACATTAGTGCCTTCATACTCATGTGCTAAAGACTGCATCATGCCCTCTGTTGCGAATTTAGAGATAGCATATTCGCCCCAGTAGGCACGGCCTTGGCGACCAACACTGCTAGAAGTAAATACGAGTGATGCGCTGGTTGATTTACGCATAACAGGCAGCAGGGCCTTAGTCAGCATGATCTCTGCAATGACGTTCACTTGCATCACTTCATTTACGGTGCTCATTGTTATGTGTTCAAACGGACCTAAAACACCCAGTACACTGGCATTATGTAGCAACCCATCTAGCTTACCGAACTGCTCATCGATGGTGTCAGCCATATCTTTATAGTTTTGTTCTGTAGCACCTTTCAGATCGAGGGGAACAATGGCGGGTGTAGGGTAGCCCGCTTGTTCAATGTGATCATATACGGCTTCTAGTTTTTTAACTGTCTTGCCTAATAAAATCACCGTTGCGCCGTGCTTTGCAAAAGCGATCGCCGCGGCCTTGCCAATACCGTCTCCTGCCCCAGTCACTAAGATGGTTTTGTCTTTTAGTAAATCTTTTACTGCTTGATATTCCAACATGAGTTAATACTTCCTCAGAGCTCAAACGCCCGTCACTTCTAGAGTCGCTGATATGATAAACAGCCGTTTAAAACATACGATTAATTTTTGCCCGCTTAATTGGTGTTCGATTGTGACAAAAATGTAGCTAAGTCAATAATTTTACGTTAACTTGAATTCAGTTAAGGACTAACAATAAGTCCTCTTGGTCATACATTATTTACTATTGTGACCAATTTCGAAGTGAAAACAAAATTATTACAACAAGATTTGGGGAAAAAAGATGAAAAAACTCTTTTTGGGCGTAGCAATAACCTCTGCATTGGGGCTCACCGCGTGTAGCGAAGATACTTATGATGAATTAGTGGACAAAACTGAGCCTTTGGTCCCTCAGTCTGTTATGGTTTTTGATCCGGCTGATGGCCAACTCCCACTGCCAAACGATTTACTGTTTAATGGCACAATGGATGGCACTATCAATATTCCCAAAAGTGATGATCCAGATGCGCCAAGTGAAGAGAATGGTGATTATACTGACCCCCAAATTGCATTAGGTGCACTCGATGGTTGGTCGACGACATCACCAATTACTATCGATGTTATGCCAGCAACAGATAACGATGGCGCAGTGTTGACGATTGATGCCGCATCCGTTGCTCAGCCGGGTGCTGTTCGCGTATTTGAAGCAACCGTTGGCGGCGCACTGTCATCGGATCCTGAATGTAGCGGCGCACCTTCTGTCTCGGCCTGTAAAGTGGGCGATGAATTACAATTTGGCGTTGATTACGTTTCCCAAGCCTCAGGCAATAAAGTGGCGATTATCCCTCTTAAGCCACTAAAAGCTGGTCAGTCATATATTTATGCAACTACAACGCTTATTCAAGATTCCGCTGGGCGTCCAATTGCGCCGTCTGCCACTTACGGTTTATTAAAACTTGATATTGAAACTAAGCCATTAGAAACCCCTGACCAGCTGTTTTTACAAACTCTAGTTAACAGTTACGAAAAAGGTATGGCTGCAGCAGGTGGTCCGAATTCTGAAGAGGTGACTTACTCGGGACTATTTACGACGCAGTCAGTGGCTGATGTTTATGAGACCACCAAATTATTGATGGTTGACCCAAGAGAGGGCAACCCATACGCGCCCAAATTAACTGCAATGCCTGCTCCGGTTGTTATGGGCGGTAATGTGATTACAGTTGCCCAAGCCGCAGGTTTAACACCAGCAGATGGCCTTGCTTATGTGGTTTCAGATCTAGCGGATGTTTACAAGGCTGAAATTCAAGTGCCTATTTATGGCGACTGCTCTTCGGTTGCGTGTTTGGATGCAGATCTGAACCCTTTAATAAACGGCCACTGGAAAGCGCAAGGCGATAGCCCTGTTTCAGTGCTATTGGCGTTAGAAGCTCAAACGCTAAGCCAAGCCAATTATTTTGCCCAAGCAGAAGCTCAAGGCGTTGATGCGGTTGCAGCTTTGACCAATCCAGCGTTGCTTGCAGGTAAAACCTGGTTGTTAGATGATGGTACTCCTGCAGATCCAGCTAAGCATCTTACTAAGTTCAACCCAATCCCAGCGATTAAGGGATATGAGAAAGTTGCTGTACAAATAACCTTACCTAACGCGACTAAGCTTGCCGGTTTTTATCAGCAACAAGGCTTACCGTTTACGCCGCCGACTAACGGCTGGCCTACAACGATTGCTATGCATGGTTTAGGCGGCGGTAAAGAGATGGCTCTTGCTTATGCAGGTACTTACGCTGCATCAGGTATCGCGACTATATCAATTGATATGCCACTGCATGGTGCGCGCTCATTTGACGCCGATGGTGATGGCATTTATGAAGTATCAGCAACGGATCCAAGCTATGGCGCTGTTGTCGGTACACCCGATGCCTTTAAAAACGGTAATCCCCTGGCTTTTGTTAACATTGCGAGCACCTTGACTGTGCGTGATAATTTCCGCCAAGCAACGGTTGACCATTTAGCATTGCGTGCGGCACTAACAGGTTTATATCTAGGTCTTGCTCAAGCCCAGCAGCCTCAGGTTTTTGATATCAGCAAAATCAGTGCTCAGGGCTTAAGTTTAGGTGGCATCGTTGGTACAACGTTCTCCAACTATGCATCTACTGGTCTAAGAGATCCTGCAAGTGGCACTGAGTTGCCAAATGCTTATGTTGTTAATGCAGCATCTTTAGTGGCTCCTGCGGGTGGCCTAGCTGGTGCGTTTGCAGGCTCAGCAACCTTTGGTCCTGTACTATTTGACACCATAGTCGCTACAGAGTCATTCCAGGCTCTTGTTGATGAAGCCAATGTTAATGATGCACAAGAGGGCAGTGATGAATACAATGCGATTGTCGCAGCGGTTTACGCTGAGTTTATTCCAACCTTTGCGTTTGCAGTCCAAACAGCATTTGATAGCGCGGATCCGATTAACCACGCAACATCACTTGCAGGCACACAGCTACCTGTTCACTTAATCGAAGTGGTTGGCGATGGTAGCAATAAACCGGATCAGGTATTGCCAAATACGGTTGAGGGTTTCCCACTATCAGGTACTGAGCCTTTGATTGCGAATCTTGGTCTTAAGTGTATTGATAGAACAGAAGCTGGCTCAGGTGCGGTGCGCTTTAGTAAAGGCCACCATAGCTCAATTGTTAGCCCTGATGAGATTGATGGCGTAACAGATGGCATGGCGGCTCAAGCGACAGTTGAAATGCAGCAAGAAGTGGCAGCATTTGCGCTAACAGCAGGTAAAGGCTCTGCAACGATATTAGTGCAAGACAGCAGTGTGATTCAAAGCTGCCCGTAGGCTAGATTAGCTAGCGCATATTGCCGATTTTGTGCAAAAAAAGACCCAGCGAAAGCTGGGTTTTTTATTGGCATGTTTTATTGCCAAATAGGCTGGTAGAATAGCTCGCAATTGAAGAGATAGAATTGGTTTAGCTGGAGAATATTTTGGAATTTCTGTACGAGTACGGTTTGTTTTTGGCTAAGGCTGTCACTATCGTAGTGGCTATTTTGGCTGTCGTGATTGTAGTGCTGGCCTCAACGATTAAGCACAAGGCTGATAAGGGTGAACTTAAGCTAACGAATCTAAGTGATAACCTAAAGCTGTTGAAGCATGACTTGAAAGAAGAGTTGCTATCTAAGAAAGCATTTAAAGCTTATGAAAAGCAGTTAAAAGCTGACGAGAAAGCCAAAGAAAAAGAACAAAAAGATAACGTCGAAGAAACTGAACCTAAGGTTTTCGTTGTTGATTTTAAAGGCAGCATCGACGCGGGTGAAGTTGCGTCATTGCGAGAAGAGATCAGTGCCATTCTCGCTATTGCTGATAAAGGCGATGAAGTGATTGTTAATGTCGAAAGCGGCGGTGGTATGGTTCATGGCTATGGTTTAGCCTCAAGCCAGCTTGACCGTTTACGACAAGCTGAGATCCCATTAAGTATTTGTGTTGATAAAGTCGCTGCTAGTGGTGGTTATATGATGGCTTGTGTAGCGAATAAGATTTACTCTGCGCCGTTTGCTATTGTTGGCTCAATTGGTGTGGTTGCTCAGGTACCTAACTTTAATCGTTTATTGAAAAAGCACGATATTGATTATGAGCAGCATACTGCTGGCGACTTTAAGCGCACCTTAACCATCTTTGGCGAAAATACCGATGAAGGCCGTGAAAAGTTCCAAAAAGAGCTAGAAGAGACCCATGTACTCTTTAAAGAGTTCATTGCGAAATATCGTCCAGACCTAGATATTGCAAAGGTTGCTACAGGTGAGCACTGGTATGGTCAACAAGCGATTGAACTAGGCTTAGTTGATGAGATCTCAACCAGTGATGATGTGATCATGAATCTGGCAAAAGAGCGCACCGTTATTAAGGTGCGTTATCAGCTTAAGAAGACGCTGTCAGATAAGATTGCCCATGGTGCATCATTGTCATTTAACGCAATTTTTAATCAGTTTGCAGAGAAAAACCAGCCGCTTAAGTAATTGAGCCTCGGTTTTACCACCAGAAAAAACCTGCACTTTGCAGGTTTTTTTATGCTTAGAATTAACAGGGTTAATTAGCTATGCCATTACACTAAAACCATAACTCGTTATTGGACAAAAGTTTGTCGGCGCTTGCCGCTGAGGTAAATCTAAAGCCAAATCAATCAAACTTCGTTTGATAAAGGTCGTGAGCTTCCAGCTCACACACGGGCAAAAGGGGGACAACAGCTTCCCCCCTCTTGCATCACCCGAGCCGCCCCGACGAAGTTACATGCATTAGATACGGGCCTCATACTTATGGATAAATAGCTAACGCTTCCGATGGGGCATCCTGCCCCGCGAAAGCTACGCCGACATCCCTGTCGGCATCACGCGATTTATTCCAACGTACTTCGGCAACTTCGATGGGGAATTGGTGTTTTCTGTAAGCCAGCTGGGATTATTTAGCTTTGAAGTTATGGCAAAAATAAAAGGAGCTATAACTCACTTTTGGACAAAAATCATTTAGTTCTTAGACTCTGAGATTCACTCTGCGCATTACCATTAATAATGGATATCGTAAAAGTAGGGGTTCCCGTACTATTTGAAAGGTGGATGATTCACCGTTATTTATTGTAACAGACAAATTTGCCTACCTCAGTTCTTACAAGTAACTTCGCTCTTCGTCCTAAATGAGGCCTTGTTGATCAAATAACTGCTTGAGGTGCAGCTATACTAAGGTTTTCCGAGTTTATGCAGTTGTCTGTCTAACAGGCATACCTAGCTCTATGACTTTGTTCATCGCTTTTACACCAGCCAAAGCTTCCCCCGACCTGTGCATAGTAATCACGTAAGCTTAACTTGGATCTGATGAGCTGTTTATAACGATACATCGCGGTCTCCGATAGTGAGCGTTGATGGTAATTATTGTCATCTTCCCATTGCTTTAACTTCCCAGATTTCAATGCGTCAACTGCTTCACTTCGCGGGGGACCCTCTTCCCAATATCCTGCATTTGAACGCGGCGGAATAGTTGGTTTTGCACCTTTGTGTCGCAGTAATTTGTGACACTCTTTTGTGTCGTATGCACCATCGGCTGAGACTTGATTAACCTTCTGGCGAAGCGGGTTGAGCATTGTCGGTACTTACAAGATCAGATCACAGAGCGCCCAAATGGTTCCTTCGATTTAGGCAACAACGCCCCTAAATGAGCTGAACAGTGGAAGGTCACAAAGATTGCTCAACTAATTCATACTTATCCAAATCCAACTTCATATGATAGATACCATCGTATTGCTCCGTAATAAATGATTTAAAAGTACGATAAGGATTTGGGTCATCTGATAACTCTTCAAATAAATCCTTGAATCCTTTAACATCAGAGTTAGCGCCTAAGTAGATCCTTTTTAGTGCTTTATAGCCAACATATTGGTAGAACTGCGTATTGGTTTCACTCGAGTTAAGCCAAACATCAAATAATTTATCTAGATCACATTGATTAGGACTAAGATGAGTTAAATGAAACTTCTCAGTGAACCGAGGATTATCAGTGGAGTTTGTATAATTAAAACCCAGCTTTTTCATGTCATTTATCGAGCCCTTACTATGAAGATCAAATGCAACTTTCATCATTAGGTTTACAGGTAATACTAGCCTGTATTCTTCCTCTTTTTTCCATGGCATAGATTTAGTTAGAAAGTAGTATGTTCTTACTTCATTTAAGTTTTTAAATGCTCCCTTAAAAGCCCTAAAGTCAGAATAGTTAACATTGCCCTGTATCTTGTCTGAATACAGGCGGGTTGTCTCATGGATTTCATCGAGATCAAATTCTAGCATTACACCTTTATGCGAATCTGCATAATGACTCCACATTAGCAAATCATTGAAATTTTTAGAAAACGACACAATGCCAAAATAGTCCATAATACCTTCAAAGTTATGAATTATTAAATCTGGATACTTAGATAAAGACTTTTCGCCTTTAAATATTTCTACAATTCTATCTTTAGTCTGTTGTGTTGGACTGCATTCAAATGGGTCATTTAATGCAGGTTTAGGTGTTACTCTGATCCAAGGGGCTTTCAAGAACGAAATAGCGGCGACTTTGCTCATATACTTATAAACAGGTTTCATTGAATTATTTCCCTTTGAACGTCACAATTAGGTTAATTTTATGGGGCTTCAAAGTTCACACAAGCATATGACTTAAGGTTTCTATTGGAAATTTACATTACCCTCCATTACGGAAATCCAAAAACAGAATAGCTATAAAATTCTATTTCCGCCTAGCAAGTTTCGCTGCGAGTTTGACTATGCGTTTGTCGTAGTTGTCAGTCCATCCTTGCTTTAGGGCTTTTTGTGATAGTTTGATAGCCCCCTCAAGATCGCCTTCCTTTTCAAGAATAATAGCCATCTGCTTATAACCAACATGAGAAGGAAGTGTTTGTGGAGTACCATAACCTTCAAGTTTACGTCCCAATATTCCCTCAAGTTTTTTAAGACTAACTCCTTTGGGCTGGACGGGTTTACTGAATGTTTTGGCTGAATGAGTGGATATTGATATCTGCAACCAGCAAAGCTCTTTTGCTTTTTGGTAATGAGCTTGATCATCTCGTTGGCGGTAATGATGTTTTATTAAGCCTGTTAGTGCTAAATGAATATCTTTGAAGTTCTTTCGAGGCTGATTTAGTGCCTCTTTTACTGTTTCCTCAGTTTTATTAGCAACGATTGCCTTTGCCCCATCAGTTGCAACACAAGCTAACACGTCTAAAAAACAGCATTTACCTGTCTCACAGTTATCATTTCCAATAATCTTAGCATACAGATAAGGCACTCCAAGGGTGAAACCCATTGGTTGATAGTCTTTGGCAATTTGATTACGTTGTTCTGGTGTTAATGATGTATTCCACCATTCCTTTAAATCGTACTTATCAAGGATATCCATATTCGATTTCATAAGTAATAACGCATAATCTATTGTAGAGCACTGGAATAGGAAATTGAATCAATAAATAATCAATGAGTTTTGTCCCCTATCATAAATCTAATAATGACTAAATCTAGTTTACGATAATCCCTCAAATTACTATTTCTATGGCAAATTTGATGCAACTAGCAAAACTAGAGCTCAAGCTATAACTGATTTTGGGGCATTTCCAAGCTAGCAATCAAACCTATACGGCCCAAATGAAGGCACCAATTACCCAGTGTAGATTCGGCTGAAGCCGTCGAAAACAGGGATGTTTTCGTTGAGTCTACACGGACGTACTTGAGGCGAGCTTCAGCAGTGTCTGCACATACGCCCGCTGCAGGCGATTGATAGCCATGAAGCTACAAGTTCAAACACTCTACTTGATAACACCAACCCAAAAATAAATGTAATCAATCTTCATTTGAAGGCTAACCAACTTTGGGGCATTTTCAAGTTAGAAACCGAACCATTAGTTCCTAATTTTGTACAGCAATTACCACGTGTAGATACGGCCGTGACCGTCCATGACATGGACGTCATGGCCGAGCCTCCAGGGAAGGACTTGCTGCGTGTCACGGTAGTGTCTGCACATACCCCGCTGGAGGCGATGGATAAAAACATGATAGACAGGCATTGTTAATGGCATCAATAGGATTAATCATGCCTGGCTTGTTGGTTTAGTTATGTTGGTTTAGTTATGTTGGTTTAGTTATGTTGGTTTATCGAAGAGGCATCTAATGAAGGAACATATTCACATGTTGTTTGTTGCCAATAAGGCCTAGGTTTGCCGAAGGGGTTTAACTTATGCGGTTTGTTTGGTATATTTTATACAATGAGTCCTGTGTGATGTAATTTTTAATAAAAAGGTAATATGATGGAAACAAATAGTACAGATTGGCGATATACAGTTATGCCGGCCGTGTTTACATGGCTAAAAGAGTCAGAATCCGGTGCCGTTGAAATAGACCTTGAAGCAACCCAAAAATACGCTGCAGATATTTTGAAAGTTCAAGGCAAGGGCGGAAGCAGAATGGGTGGGCTTGTCGGCTCTGGCACTCTGGGTGAGAATAGCTACCTAAGCTCTGAACAGCGTCTTTCTTTACTTAAAGCCCTTTCTGATGTTGCTAAACAATATAATGTTCCATTAATCAGCGGCGCTGCGGCCGAAACTAAAGAAGAGCTGGCTAAAATCGTTGCAGAACTCGCGACGGTTGGAGTGGATACTGTAATGGTGATGCCACCCAAAACTAAGGAAGCGCCTTCTGATGAAGAAATGTATGCTTACTATGAGCTTTCTGCAATAGCTGCAAAAGAGGCGGGCATAACAATTATGCCTTACAACAACCCAGATGCAGCCGGATATCATGCGCTTTCAACAGATATTCTTAGAAAACTTGCAGCTCTACCTGAAGTAACGGCTCTTAAAATATCAACTACAGATGTTTCAACTATCGAAACGCTGATGTTAGAGAACAAAGATTTAAAAATCTTGGCAGGTGTTGACACTGTAACTGTACATGCAGGACTTGCTGGCGCATGCGGTGGTATTACCGGTGTAGGGTGTATATTCCCAAAAGCGAGTGTCTCTATGCAAGAGTACGTTAATAATGGCGAATGGGCTGAGGCGAACAAAATTTCTCAGGCTATGAATTCTATCTCATACCTTGATGCTCAACCATTGCTTATGGAATACCTTAAGTTTGCTTTTGGTATTCACCATAATGACGCTGATGGCGGTCTTCTTACCCTTGGTAAGAAGCTAACTCAAGAGCAAATTGATGATGTCCGCGCAAGATATCTTCTAGCGAAAGAAAGACTTGAAGTTCTGGGTTTAGCTGACTAATCCTTTCAAATCTTCAAAAAGAGAAAGCTCCGTTTTTACGGGGCTTTTTGTTTCCGCCTTCAGAATTAAAAAGCGTGCTTAATTTGGAGGGATTATCAAGATATTCCTTTTTTAAATCTTGTAGCCTACAGGCAAGTCATAATCGGTTATGCCTATTGCACCAATATCATGGTCTATTGCTTTCTTAAATAATGTAACAACGTAATTATCCCTGTCAGTCCCATTTTCGCCACTCAGGACCCTTAGGGTAAATTTGCATTGTTAACTCCATTTAAAATTAAAACTTTTAGACTGAAAACATTTAGGTGCCTAAGAAATTAGGGTCTTACCAGACCATCCAGACCATCCAGACCATCCAGACCATCCAGACCATCCAGACCATCCAGACCATCCAGACCATCCAGACCATCCATGTTTCTCGTTCGTAGCATAAAGCTTTGCTCGCTGGCTTCAGTAATGTTTGCGCATGCGCCCGCAGCAGGCGATTGATAACCATGAAGCAATAATCCAGAACACACTTCCCCGTAGCGAATACAAAAAATGCAATCAGCCTTCATTCGAAGGTAAGCATATTTTTTAAGCTTAAATTAATAAAAGGCTATTAATTCTTATTTAGATCCGCTAAAAATATTATTACCGTTCATCAGTTTTTGAGTGCAATGCAACAGGCCTGCAGTTATAAACCACATATGAGGGTAGGTGATCAGTCATATCCTGCCTATGAGCTAAAGAACTTACTTTGCTATCTTAAACAGCATTATTCGCCAGCATCTGTCGCTCAGCTATATGCAGATATTGGCATCGGTGAGGCTGAACTTATGCTGAGTGAGTTTGTGTATGTGTGGCAGGTTGATTATGCAATGAGCTATATCCGCCGCTTGAGCCAAGATCCTGAGGTTGCAGCAAAAGCTGCAACGGCATATCGAGTGATAGATCTGGCTGTATTACTGCCTTATTTAGCTGAATTTAACACTTTGGGACAATGCTTACAGTTCGCTGTCTCTCACCCTGAACTTGTAGGCAGCTTTTCTGACACCTTGCTGAGAAATTATGACGGTAAGCTGCATGTTAGATGGTTAAATACCAATAAAGTCGATACAGAGCGTTATAGCAGTCAGTTCCAGCATAGTCTCTGCTCTTTGTTGGCATTTGCTAAGGAGTTGACTGGGAACAATATCCGACTCTGTCAGGTGAATTTTGCTGAGGCTGAACGTGGGGCTGAGTTTCTCATTAACCAGTCTGGTGCTGACGTTCATTTCAACTGTGAATTTTTTGAGTGGTCGATTGAGCACCGATATCTTAATTTGCCGATAATCTTTAAGTTTGAGCAGCCTGTTAATCGGCTATGCATTGATAATTCGGGATCTTATGTTTCTGATGTTTTGAGTGTTTTACGATTACACGCACCAGAGCTACCGAGCATGGAGGCGATGGCTGAAACACAAAATATGAGTGCTAGAACCTTTAGGCGTAAGTTGGCCAATGCTAATACCAGTTATCAAAAGCTGGTGGATCAAGTTCGCTGCCAAATGGCGATAGACTTGATTTTAACCAGTGATTATTCGATTGAAGCGATCTCGGAACTGATGGGCTTTAGCGATGTGAGCCATTTCAGACAGAGTTTTAAGCACTGGATTGGTCATCCTCCTGGTCACTTTCATCGGTTAAATCGCCCACTTACAGAGAGTGTTACTCGTAACTAGGCGACGGTTCTGCCGCCTATATCGCGAATTAATTTCAGTGCTGACAGTTACCTACCTCAGGTGCCATCTCATCAATCCATTGCTCAATGAGCGCTACTGCATCAGTATGAGCGATACTGCGGCCAATGGGCGGCATCCTGTCCTTGGCTGAATTTAACTCCTGTCGATACACCAAAATCGAATGGTCTCCGTCTCCAGGAATAATATCGTAAGACAGTCCTCTTGCACCGCCATCCCAACCAGGAGGTTGTTTACAAATCCCGTATTCAAAGCTGGTATGGTCAACATAGAAGCCCAGTCTTAATCCTGAAATACTGGCAAACCCTTGCGGGTTATGACAATGGGCGCAATTAATGTCGAGATAGCCTTTTGCTCTGCTTGTGAGTGGTGCTGACTCATCAAAAATATCATAAGCCTTACCGACATTGCCAAGAGCGGGTAAACCCGTTAGCCTGCCAGTTTGTTGCCAAAGGTGGAGCTGGTTTATCTGAGAACCTTGATAACGGACTTCGCGATTAAGCAGGTGCGCTTTTAAGCCGATCGGCTCAATACGACTGCTATCGCTACTGGTTTGGTGGCATAACTTACATTCAGCTCGACTGGGAACGTGATAATCAAAACTTTGGCTCGTGCCTTTATGGTTTAGTGTATGTGAAATGTCTTTTCCGGCGACCTGCAGTGTAGCTTCTCCGTCTTGCCAGATATAGGGCAGCGTCGTCCAGCCAGTGTCTCTGTGGATCAAAAGCCGTGTTTCAATCAATACTTCGTTATTTGCACCGGTAACTTGCGTATCAAATGGCAAAGAGAAGGTTTTCACCAGCACCGTTCCAACTGGCATATCGAAGGTTCCGGTAGGGTCAAAAGCGATAACTTTATCTTCAGGCACAAAAATAAAGCGGTGTTTGCTGGCATAGTTAGAGAAAAGTTGAGTCGATAGTTGGTAGTTTATCCCCGGAGCCACAGGGGAGCGTGTAGGGATACTGGGGTCGATAAATAAGCCATATTGAGCCAAAGAGTCACACTCTTCATTCATCAATGCGTCCCAATTTACCTCAGTCGTATTGGCTTCGCAGGCAGAGCTTGGAGCCGAGTCTGATGTGGGATCTGGAGTGGGTTCAGGAGTGACGCTAGGAGTATCTGGCTGTATAGCCACTTCAGCCGGCTCATCAGAGCCACCGCAGCTCATTAAAGGCATGAGTAGGGTAAGTAAAATGAGTTTACGCATACATCACCTAGGGTTATTTTGGTGTTAGAAAAAAGGCCGGGAGTTCCCGGCCTTTATATTAATGAGTGCTGCGCTGACTTATGTAAGCTAAATCATTAGCAGCGCTCTCATACCATTACTCTTGCAGTCAGTCAGTTAGTTAGAGCAGCTTGCTTGTGGTAAGCGCTTAATCCACTCGTTGATGAGGGCGACACCTTCAGCGTGGGATAAGCTACGTCCAATCTCAGGCATTCTGTCACCAGGGTTATTGGTTTCCATTCTAAAGTGAAGAATTGACTCCTCAGGTTTACCTGGAACGATATCAAAACCGAGTGAACCACCGCCATAAGCAACAGGTGACTTACAGGTACCGTGGGATAGACCCGCATCATCAGCATAGGCTCTCCAATACTCGAGCTTGAGGCCGGTATTCGATGCATTACCCTCAGGGCGGTGACAATGGGCACAGTTTATATCTAAGTAGCCCTTAGCTGCATCCATGAGATCGCTATCTGATAGCTGAGCAACACTGGCTTCATCACCATCGTTATAAGCGGGCACTGTATCAATGGTCGCAATATCTGGTACACCTTGCAAAATACCTGCAGCTTGCCACTTTAATAGCTGGTTCATGCTGCCGTCACTGTAGGCGTAATCTTTATTCAGATGACGTGCTTTAGGACCAATAGGCACAAATTTAGCGGGGCTGTCAGCATCAGGTTTAAACTGATGACACTGCTTACACTGGTTCATGCTCGGTACAACATAGTCAAACTCCATGTCTGCACCGTTATGCATAACGCTCTTGCCTTGGATTGCACCAGCTTTTGCTAATACGGCATCAGATTTTTGGGCATTCCACACATAAGGTAGTGCAGTCCAACCTGTTGCACGGTTGATTAGTAGACGTGTTTCAACTAAATCTTCGTTAGTAATACCGCGTTTGCTGGTATCTGCAGGTAGCGCGAATGATTTCACTATGACAGTACCCACAGGGAAGTCCATTGATTCTGTTGCCGAGTAGTTGGCTTTCATTCCTTCAGGCACAAATACATAGCGGTACTTACTCGAATAATCGGTAAATAGCTGGGTATTCATATCGTAAGGAATACCGCCAGAGTTTGGCGCGTCGGTTGGGTTGCTCATATCAGAGAACAGATTGTAGTCAGATAGGTTCGGGCAGTTAGCCTTGAGTAGGGCATCCCAAGATGCGTTTGCCCCTTCAGCCTTACAAAGACTTAAGTCACCATCACCCTCTAAGCCACCTTCGTTTTCGCCGATGCTGCCACCGCCGCCAATGAGGTTACCGCCATCACAGCCTTCGGTTTCATCATCGACACCGCAACCAAAGATTTGGTCACCAAAGGTAACGGTATGAACAGGCAAGCTGACTTGTTGACACTTCATGATGTCGGCTTGAGTTTTCTCATACAGGAATTCAGGGCGGGCCACATCTGTGTTGTCATTTGCATATAAACGACCAAAAGAGACGTCGCCATTGTCGCTGGCACACACGTTATCACTCCCGTCGGCGGCGAATGGCAGTTCTTGTAGACCTAAATAAGCGGCGGTACCGTTGTTTGACAGTAACTCACCGAGTCCATCGTAAAGAACGCCCGGGAACTGACCGTGAGTAAACAGATAGCCTTTAATAATATCGTCAATCAGATAGCCGTTTGGCTTTTTGCCGTAACCTTCAATAACATTATCGTGAAGGTAGATATTGCGTGGCGTAGGTCGCCAGCCATCTTCGATCGGCTGACCTGGTTGACCGTAGTTAGCAACAAAGGTCGAGATATCGGGCTCTGCGATGAAGAAACTTGAGATGGTTACACCCATGGTATCGTGGTTAGTGATCTCATTGTTGAAGATCTCGACATCATCGGTAGACAGAATAATCATCCCCGTTCCCGGTGGAACGATATGTACACCTGCTGGGTTGGCTGAGGCGTTAGCAAAGTTCTTTGTATTGTTATCATAAACTTTGTTATTAAAAATTCGCACACTTGAGCCGTACCTGTGGTTACCAATGGGTAAGTCAAATACTAAAATACCACCGGTATTACCCATGGCTTCGTTATCATATACGTCGGCATACTTTGAATTTTCAATCTCAATACCAGCCACGTTTTCTTTGGCGATATTGCGACGTACAACGATATATTGTGACTGACCGACATAAATACCAGCGTCTGCACTACCACGGACATAGGTATCTTCAATAAGGATGTTTTCACACTCTACCGGGTAGAGACCGTAGGCCCCGTTGCCTTCATCTAGCTCACCTTCCCATACTGTCGCGAGGCGGCGTAAGATAATCCCATTAGTATTTTTGAGCTTAATACCATTGTTTTTGGCTTCGTTAACCGATAGATCCTGAATGATAATGTTGACCGCATTCTGAACAAAAATACCATCACCTGAGTTAGCGTTTGAGAAGTCTAGAACCGTCTCTTCCATGCCGTAACCCATAATGGTCACGTTCTTTGCATAGCTGCCGTCACCATCAACATCGCCATCAAATAGCAAGGTTGATTCGATCTCAAAGTTGCCCTTAGGCAGAACGATGACATCGCCACTTTGGGCATTAATCAGCGCTTCCTGAATACGGATAGTTAGGTTTTCACCCTCTTCTATCATGATGGCGCCATCGGGGAAGGCGGGACTCGGTTCTGGTGCAGGTGTTACGACTTCTGTCGTTTCGTCTACTACCTCATTTTCGTCATCTGATGAACAAGCCCCTAAGCTTATTGCAATAGCGCTGGCTATCAAAGTCGGCATGAGCCATGAAGGTTTCTTGTTGAGCATAGCGTCTCCAAAATTATTGTTATTATGCGACTACTAGATTGCACTGACGTACAATATAAGCAATGTGAAATGTGGACAACAATTTCACAACATGGTGTTATCAATTGGTTTTTGGGCATGGCTTAAACAAGGCCGGTGGTTTTAACTACTGAAAAATATTGTGAAGACGGTCACATTTAAACGCGCGTGTTAAAACAGCATGATTGAATGTATCGATTGATATTTTACCGAACCCTTACTGGTTTATTGGCCTCTTTCACTCAATTCATTTAGTGGCAGCTGAGCAATATGCAGCGTAGATAGAGGGCGGGAGACAGGCAAATACTGACAACATAACCAAAAAATCCCTGACATGGAACATGGCAGGGATTTTATTTAAAGCGTCAATACACTTACAGCGGATCTTAGATATCGATACCAAAACCGACGATAAACTGATAATCGTCTTGCTTAGGGATAAAGCCATTTGAGTCTGGCTGCGGATTATTGATGCGATCCCAAACAAATGACAAATCTAAGTCGAATATGCTCGTTAGCTCAATCGCTAATGTTGCAATTGCATGGTGGGTGTAGCCACCTGATTTTTCGTTGCCGTACTGAATGCGGTACAAGGTATTGAAATCGATATCACTGGTGATTTCGGTGTCATACACAGTTTCAACCACCATGGCGGCACTGCCGTCGTCAATTTTTTCGCCTGCTGCTACTTCATCAAAGCGAGTGTAAGTATATGCAGGACCGCCACTGATACTCCATTCTGTTTTAGAGTTGTCTATGATGTTGTAACCCAAACCCGAACCGACTGTGATTCGATAAGCGATGTTTGAGAAAGGGTCTTTATAGACTTCGGCAAACACAGGTCTTAAGTAGAACTGCTTTGAGATAAACCAGTCAAAGTTAGTGTTGATACGGTGGTTATTAATGCGGTTTTCACCATCAGTTTTAGAGTAGTTACCGATGTAATCTAGGTTAAATCGAGACTCGGTTGTACGGCGCATCGTTTTTGCTAGTGCGCTGTAATCGATTTGATCTGTATTTCCACTTCTAAAGTTGGCACCTAAGCTGATTTTACTCGACCAGTAATTGGCCTCAGATTGATCGCCAGCAATAATCGTCATGATCTGTGAGTTATCAAACTCCTCACCATTGATATAAGACTTACCGTTCTCTACTAATAAGTGACCCGTTTTAGTCGTAAGATCGGTAAAACCTATGCTGACGAGATTGCTACTTTGTAGCACTTTAACGTCTTCCCAGTCGATATAAACGGTATCGAGTTCATCACTTTCAAACTCTAGCTTATCGTCATAAAGGTTTTTAATTTCACCTTTAAGTAGTTCAAGAGACGTGAGCTGCAGCCAATCATATTGACTATCCACTGGTGGGTAGAGCAGCTCTGGTGTCATCGACTGCTCTTGAGCGACGGCTTGTGCTTTTAGTGTGGTATCTTCTGCAGACAAGGCAGAACTGGAGTAAACGGCGGCGAGACAACTCGCCGCTATAAGTGTATAGCGCATTTGGTATTCCATTAAAATCGTCCTGAGTTACAACTGTCCTATGGCTGACTTTATTATGTTGAGATCAGCTTTTATTAAGATACGAATTCGCGAGTCAGGTTAAATATTAAACAATTGGTGCAATGATTTAATGCAGATTATAAGGCCTGCTCAAACCATGGCAACATAAAATCGGCAATTGTTGGCTGCGCTTTTTGGTTAGGATGAATACCATCTCTTTGCATTAATGAGGAGTCGGTTACTATCAGCTCCATGAAAAATGGCATCAAGGTCAGCTCATGTTCTGTTGCGAGCTCTGTAAAAACGGTACGTATTTGTGACGCATACCTTGGTCCATAATTTGGGGGCACCATGATCTCGCTAAGCAAAATAGTGATTTGCTGCGCTTTTGCAAGCTCAATGATTTTTGTAAGATTTGTTTTCAACTGTTTTGGTGGAAAACCACGTAGTCCGTCGTTACCGCCAAGTTCAATTAATAAGACTTCAGGCTGAGCAGACTCAAGCAGAGCGGGCAGTCTACGTAGACCGCCTGCGGACGTTTCGCCGCTAACCGAGCCATTTACAATGGTGTGCTCTGGCATTTTTTCACGTAATAATTGTACCCAGCCTTCATTTTCAGGCATACCATAACTTGCACTTAGGCTATCACCTAGGATTAATATAGGGGCAGCACTCAGTGGAAAGCTGCTGAAAATCAATAATAAGACCAAACCGCCGAGCCGGCTTTTTAAGTCGAAGAAGGATTCTATGTCTGAAAATAGCGCCATAACCGTAAGTCACCTAGTTAAATCAGTTGTTACTCAAGAGGGAGAACTGACTATCCTCAACGGCATTAATATGGATGTCAAGCAGGGAGAGAGTGTGGCGATCCTTGGACCATCGGGTTCGGGTAAATCAACCTTGTTAGGACTACTCGCCGCATTAGACTCACCAACCAGTGGTTCGATACACCTCGATGGTGTGGCTTTAGAAAAACTAAATGAAGAGTCTAAAGCTGCACTACGTAAGCAAAAGGTCAGTTTCATTTTTCAATCTTTTATGTTGGTCGACACCTTAAATGCACTTGAAAATGTGATGTTGCCGGCTGAACTTGCCGGTGTGACGAAGGCTAAGGAGAAAGCCGAATCGATGCTTGAACGAGTGGGACTAAGCCATCGTTTAACTCATTTTCCGAATCAGTTATCTGGTGGTGAACAACAAAGAGTGGCGATTGCCAGGGCGTTTATCTGTGAGCCTAAGGTGTTGTTTGCCGATGAACCAACAGGGAATTTAGATTCGGCTAATAGCGATAAGATTGCTGATATGCTGTTTGAACTGAACCGTGAAAGTGACACGACCTTGGTTCTGGTGACTCATGACATGCAGCTTGCGAGTCGTTGTGAACGTCAGTTAATTATGGACTCAGGCCATTTGAGTGAAAAAGGTGTGCAACAACCGACCAAGCAAGATGTTAGTCATACCGAGGCGGGTACGGATGACGCCGAAGAGGCAAGCGCATGGAGTTAAGTTTAGCTTGGCGATTATTTAAAAGAGAGCTGTCCCAGGGGCAATTGTTGCTGATTATTCTGGCCATTACCTTGGCCGTATTGTCGGTAACAGGGCTTGCGAGCGTGAGTGAGCGCTTGCAGTTAGCCATTAACGGTCAAGCCTCAAAGTTTATTGCCGCTGATCGTATTATTGACTCTCCGGATCAAATTGATCCGACAATATTAACCTTGGCTGACGAGCTAGGTTTAGCTCGCGTAGCAAGTATGCAGTTCAACTCGATGGTGTACGCTGGCGATGCGTTTCAGTTAGTTACCGTCAGAGCGGTCGAGCAGGGATATCCATTAAAAGGGGATATCGAACTGAGCAGTGGCGCAGCTAATGGCTTACCTCTACCAAACACTATCTGGTTTGAAACCCGCTTAGGCGGCTTATTAAGTTATCCAGAGCAGATAGAACTTGGCAATGCGAACTTCACTTTATCCAATGAAATTATTCGCCTGCCTGATGCTGGCTTTAATCCGTTCGCATCATCCCCTGTGGTGTTGATGCGGATTGAGGATGTGGCTAAAACGAAGGTCATTCAACCGGGTAGTCGAGTGACTTATCGTTACCAATTTACGGGTGACTCAGGGCAATTAGCGGCATTTGAACAACAGGTAAAACCGCTGCTAAATACGAGCCAACGTTGGGTTGATGTGCAGTCTGGAGATTCTCCTATTGCCGAGGCGGTAAAGCGTGCTGAGCGTTTTTTACTGCTAGCCAGTTTGTTAGGAATTGCGCTTGCCTGCGCAGCCATCGGTATTGCAGCGCAGCGTTATTGCCAGCGCCATTATGATGTGGTGGCCATGCTAAAGACATTTGGCGCCTCAGCAAAACAAATTCGTGTTCTTTTTGGTACTCATCTATTGCTGGTTACCGCCGTCGGTGTGCTACTTGGTTTACTCGGTGGTTTTGTCTTAGATAGAGGCATTACCGCATTTTTACCGGCAGAAATTGCTGCTTATACGCCACCAATCGGCAGGCCAATTATGTTGGGGATAGGCACGGGCTTTATTAGTGCTTTTATGTTCTCGGCATATCCACTGATGCGTTTATTGGCCATTCCCCCTTTAAGAGTGCTTCAACGTCAGCTTGAAGGGTTACAGCTAGGCATGTGGTTGCATCTTTTGTTAAGTCTTAGCGCCATGGCACTGCTTGGATATTTATATTCGCAAAGTTTAGCGCTGACATTAACCGTTGTTGCTGCGGTATTGTTACTGGGGATCTTACTGAGCGTGCTGGGTTTTTTCATGATCCGCTTGGGCCACAGCGTGGGCATGAAAACGACTAACCCACTGCAATTGGCATTAGCGGGTCTTAGACGCCGTGCTAAACAAAACGCGGTGCAGCTTGTCGGCTTTAGTAGTGCGCTAGTATTACTACTGACGATTTTGGCCCTTAGGCAAGATTTATTGCAAGAGTGGCAAAAGCAGCTTCCTGAGTACTCACCTAACTATTTCTTGGTTAATATCGCACCGGAAGAGACACAAACCATTAGCGACTTCTTGGCGCCACACCTTAAGTCTGCACCGGTTATTTATCCAGTGATCCGTGGTCGGTTAACGGCGATTAATGGACAAGAGTTGATCTCCAGAGCACAAGAGCAAGATGGCGTAGAGGGTAGAGTCGGAATATCCAGAGAGTTGAACTTAACCTATAGAGAGAGTATGCCGCCCAATAATGAAATTTTAGACGGGCAGTTTAACCAAGATAAGTTCGATGTTTCAGTTGAGTCCGGGGTTGCCGAGCGTTTAGGCTTATCAATGGGGGATAGCTTAACTTACACCATAGATAACCAAGATCTTACGGTAAATGTTGCTAGCATTCGCGCCGTTCATTGGGAAACGCTGCAGCCTAATTTCTTTATGATTTTTACTAAAGAAGCGCTAGCCCCATTTGCGTATACCTCGATGTCGAGTTTTCATTTAGAGGATTCTCAGCGTGGGCTAATTCTGGATTTGATTAAGCAATTTCCGACGGTATCAATTATTGATGTGGGGGCCATGGTAAGCCAGCTAAGGCAGATTATCGACCAGGTTTCCTTATCACTCACTCTTGTATTGATATTGGTGTTACTTGCTAGTGCCTTGGTGATGATAGCTCAGACTGAAGCAGGTATGGCAACCAGACAAAGAGAGTTGGCTGTATTACGTACTTTTGGTGCATCAGGCTGGTTATTGCGCGCAGCAACGGGGCTTGAGTTTGCGCTGCTTGGCACCATAGCGGGGGTACTGGCGGTGATCGTTGCCGAGTTCACCTTATATTTATTAAAGACACAGGTGTTTGACCTTAACGTGTATATGCACTGGCCATGGTGGGGAATTGCGCCTTTATGTGGCGGCTTAGTGGTTGCGCTATTGGGTATTTGGCGTTGTAGACAATTGCTCAATAAGTCATGTGGTGAGTTACTTAAAGGGCATTAATGGCGGTCCATTGAAAAAGAGAACAGTTTCGAGATTCTCAATTCGAGCTTCTTAATTCGATAATAAAAACCCAAAAAGAAAAGGGGTAGCTTAGCTATCCCTTTTCTTTTTTGCTTTTTAACTTTTTATTGTTGTCGATTTTGATGGGGTATTATTGAGATCTAAGTAACGTTACTTAAGCAGCACCTGCTTGAGTGCGAGTTCCAGTTCTGGATATTCGAACTGGAAACCAGAGGCTAATGTGCGCTTAGGCGTAACGTATTGCCCCTCAATTAATAGGCAAGACATCTCACCGAGAGCGAATCTCAGTGCAAAGGCCGGCACAGGAATAAAGGCGGGTCGTTGTAATACGCTAGCAAGAGTTCGGGTAAAGTATTTGTTGCTCACAGGGTTAGGGGAGCTGCCGTTGTATACGCCTTTACAATCAGGGCTGTTGAGTAAGTGAAGGAACAGTTGAATAAGATCCGATTGATGGATCCAGCTCATACCTTGCTCCCCATCGGCAATGGGGCCACCAAGTCCTAATTTAAATGCGGGTAACATCTTAGCGAGTGCTCCGCCCGCACTGCCAAGAACCAGCCCAATACGGACAATGCATACTCGAGTTTGCTCACTATCTGCCGTCAATGCGCCTTCTTCCCAGCGCTGACAAACCTGGTGGGTAAATTCGGCTAAATTGGTACTGCTGGTTTGATAGTTTTCATCGACCGCGTGTTGACCTTGATTACCGTAATAACCCACAGCAGAAGCACTTATAAAAGTGTGTGGAGGCGTGGTACTTTTCGCAATCAATGAAGTTAGCTGCTCGGTGAGGGGCCATCTACTGTTGCAGATCGCGAGTTTTTGTAAGCCGCTCCAGCGCTTGGCTGCGATGGGCTCGCCTGCGAGGTTAATTACAGCATCAAATTGATCTAAGTTATTTAGCTCATCGAGCGAAATGATGTAATGATGTTTAGCGCCGAGCTTAATGGCTGAGCGCTGGGGATCACGACTAAGGATGGTTAATTGGTGTTGCGGATCGATGGCATTAACCAGTTGCGTACCGATAAACCCGCTGGCGCCAGTCATTAATATATTCATAGGCTTAAATAGATATTCTCAATTTAGGGGCTAATCATGATGATTAAGGCCATGACATTTAGTACGCCAGAGAGTGAGTGTTAGATCTATTGCTTTTGATAGCATAGCTCTAGTGACACTGAATCTGCGAAGCGTAAAGCATGTGGTTTATCAATTTCTACTTTAGCAAAGTCGACCCATGGGTGTTCACTGGCAATATCTAAGACTTGGCTAGTAAGGTTTTCCAATAAAGAAAAGCGGTTGTTTTCAACTAAAGCAATGATCTTTTTCGTAATCGTGCGATAATTCAAAGCATCATCCATATTATCGCTGTTTCTCGCTCTATCAGCACAGTAGTGAATAACTACGTTAATGGTGACATCTTGCTTATTTTGTATTTCGTCTTCCTTAATGCCAATAAAGGTACGTAATCTTAGGTTCTTAATACGGATCACGGCGATTTCTGGTTTCATAGATAACGATGTCCCTGTTGTAGTGTTATAAGAAGCAGTTTATATAACCCTATCAATATTATAGTGAATCAAGAAGGATTTTATTGTAATGACTCGATTTGAGAATCAAGGCGTGGCATTTAAGGGCTTTGCTATTTCAGCGTTTATCGTTGTTATTTTAGCAGGCATTAAAGCTGCTAGCCCGATTGTGGTGCCTTTTGTGCTATCAGTGTTTATCGCAGTGATTTGTAATCCAATGATCAGTTGGATGACACGTCACCGAACACCACGTGGCTTAGCTGTGCTGCTGCTGATGGTGTTTATTGTGTTGATGGGGCTATGGCTTGCATCGGTGGTGGGCACCTCGATTAACGAGTTTTCGAAACAACTCCCTTTTTATCGCGATCAGCTGATAGGGCATTTTTCTTGGGTAGTCGAGAAGCTCGCGTCGTTTAATATCCACATCTCCAAAGAGCAGATCTTGGCATATTTCGATCCTGGGGTCGCATTGTCGATGACGACAAATATGTTGTCTGGTGTGGGCAGTGTGATGGCTAACTTATTCCTGATTATTTTGACAGTTGTATTCATGTTATTTGAATCGAATGGTTTTTCGACCAAAATGCATTTGGCGCTGGACGATCCAGATATGCGCTTAAAGCAGGTAGACCGATTCTTACATTCAGTGAATCAATATATGGTGATTAAGACGCTAGTCAGTTTAGCGACCGGCCTTATTATTGGTGTTGGTCTTTACTTTATTGGCGTCGACTATGCTTTGCTATGGGGCGTGATAGCGTTTCTGTTTAACTACATTCCTAATATCGGTTCAATCATAGCCGCTATTCCTTCTGTACTATTGGCATTTATCCAATTAGGCCCTGGAGCGGCTGGTGGCGTGGCGTTATTGTATCTTGGTACAAATACGGTTATGGGCAATGCCGTTGAGCCTAGATATATGGGCAAGGGCTTAGGTTTATCGACCTTAGTGGTATTTTTATCATTGATCTTCTGGGGCTGGTTATTAGGCTCTGTAGGCATGTTATTGTCTGTGCCATTGACTATGATTGTAAAAATAGCTTTAGAGTCGAGCTCTGGCGGCCGCTGGCTAGCGGTGTTACTCGGTGATGATATCTCAGAGGCACAACTTCAAGAGGTAAAAGAGCCCGGATCAGCTACGTCAGAAAATGAACTGTTAGAAAGTAATCCGTTAGAGGGAGCTCAATTAGAGAGTTCAGAGTTAAAGAATAGAGAAAAGTGAGTTTGATGCAGTTATTTATTGAAGCAGTAAAGCAAGTTGAGCTGTCAGAAGATGTGAGCAGACTATTTCATGGGCGAGGAGGGCGTTTTAAAGGTTCAGAACATCTTTGTCTAGATTGGTTCTCACCTGTGTTGTTGTTAACCAGCTTTAAAGTGTTAGAAAGTGATGACTTGAGTCGCTTATGTGATGCGATAGAGCAGCGCTGGCTTGAGCTAAAAGGTGATGAACCACTGAATTTGGTGTTCCAGTATCGCCGAGGTGGAGAAACTCATACCGAGATCATTGAGGGGGAAGTCCCTGAGAAGCATATTGTCAGTGAAAATGGTGCTCATTTTCAAGTGCATCTTATGCGCGGTCAAAACCACGGCTTGTTTCTCGATATGCGTAATGGACGTCAATGGATCCGTGAACATAGCGCCCATAAAAAGGTGTTGAACCTGTTTGCTTATACCTGTGGTTTTTCAGTCGCAGCGCTGCAGGGTAAGGCTGATGAAGTCGTTAACATCGATATGAGTAAAGGTGCCCTATCTATAGGTAAACAGAACCATCTGCTAAATGATTTAAAAGCGGGGGCGCGTTTTCTTGGTCATGACATCTTTAAATCTTGGGGAAAGCTGACCAAACTCGGTCCATATGATTTGATCATTGCGGATCCGCCAAGTAATCAAAAGGGCAGCTTTGTCGCGACTAAAGACTATGCTCGCTTATTAAAGAGATTGCCAGAGCTTCTAGCCGATGACGGTGACATGTTACTTTGTTTAAATGCGCCAGAACTCAGTATTGAGTTTTTAATGGAGCAGGTTAACGAGTACAGTCCAAGCTTAGTTTTCTGTGAACAGCTTGATAACCCCGCGGTATTTGAAGATATCGATCCTAACAAAGCGCTTAAAGTGCTACGTTACCAAAAGAGTTAGTCTGTAGACTGAGATCTTAAAAGCCAAACATCATGTTTGGTTTTTTTATGCCCTAACATTAAGAGGCTCTATTTGATGATGAGAGGAGGGCACTATTTGGTAGATTTTTTCGACGTATAAAGTTGGCTGTTAAGTTCATTTTTGAATTAAAAGGTGAAAGACTTTCATGTTGATCGACAGGAACACGTGCTTTATCGGGTTATTTTGTATTTAAGCGCTGACTTTGAGTGCTATTTCTGAAAGTTTTCTGTAAGTCTCTTGGCGATGCTGTTATACTCGCGGTTAGAAACAAAGCATAATTGGCATGTTTTTAAAAAAAGGCAAAATGACACACTTTTGATGTCATGCCTTTGTACCCTACACCTTAATCAAAGATCCGGAGTTATTATGGAAGTTCAGGAATATGAAGGCGCATACTATCAACTACAAGATGAGATGTTAGAGTCTCTACCAGTTGAAATGGATGAAGAAGCGTTTTTAGATTAAGGACAATATCCTAAAGCCAGAAAATAGCTGAGCTTTAAAGATAAAATAGCAACCACTAGGTTGCTATTTTTTGTTGAGCTTGGAAGCTGGGTTTAGCCATTCACTTGGCGCTTTTCTGGCATGATTTCTACAATAATCCAGTTTCCCTGACGCTTGTGTAAACGAAGCGTACGATCATCAATCCAACTTCTTCCGCCACGTAAGCCTTTAATTTTGACGATGACAGTAACGTCATCGGTGAATTTTCTAAAGAAATCGATATCGACTTCATCTACTTCAAGCTCAACGTCTGTCATCGACAGGTTCAACATATTACGCTGCACTGAAGCTGCAATATAATAATGACTCAAGATCTCTTTAAGTGAGTCATCAACATAAAATTTGGCATTTTCCACATTTCTATCGATGTAAACCGCGCTTAAGAAGCCTATAGAGGTTAATTCTGGCGTTCTAAGGGATTGCTTGGCTGAAAGACTTGTGTCATTGCTGTGCTGCTCTGAGGGGCTACATGCTACAAGCCCTAAAATTGCTGCAAAAAGTAACGGTTTAATCATGTTATAAGTGATGAAGGATTTGCTGCAGTATTACGATTCTTTTGTATCAAGGCAAGTCATTCATAAAAGATCGCTTGAAAAGCTTGACCTAGATAAAGATCTGAGGCATATCTGTATAGATAGCTTAAACATGTTATCCACAGAATCTGTGGACAAGTATGTTGAAGACTATTTTTAACTTGTTTAAGTTGTTGATATATAGCAAGTAAAAGTGCTGGTTATTTTTTGACTCATTCCTGGTTTCCCTCTTTTTTCGCCTGCAATCTTTGTTAATAGCTAACTTAATACTTGTATTAGCGATCTCTCGATTTATTTTTATCCCTATCAAGAAGCCTTATCTATCTAGTGGATTTATTTCAGATTAACTTGACGTTATTCAATGGTAATCACTCATGATTACTCCGAACTTTCTATACAGCGTTTTCACTAAACGGATTTTCTACATACCGACTTGGTACATACAAACTCTCTATTTACTGACGTTCCTTATACTGAGAGGGTTGTCTTTAGGGATGTTGCATGAGGTCGACTGACAATAAAGTAAGTTTATTATTGAGAAGGATTTTTTTGCCATATGCGGCAGAAGCGCTCAAAGACAGGCACTGCACTCCTGAAATCGCCAATTTTTACAACTGCTTAATAGACTTTGTGGCGGAAGAGGGTAATCGCTTAGAACCTAGAAATAGAGGAGGCTAGCGTTAAATCGGCATATCGATAGATACAAAAAAGCCTGCTGATGCAGGCTTTTTAATGGCTTGATTAGATAGGCTAATTAAGCTTGTTCGTTTTGTGCCGCTTGAATTGCTGTTAGTGCAATCGTGTAAACGATATCGTCAACTAATGCGCCGCGAGATAGATCGTTCACTGGCTTACGCATACCTTGAAGCATTGGGCCAATAGAGATCAAATCAGCACTACGTTGTACCGCTTTGTAAGTTGTATTACCCGTGTTTAGATCTGGGAATACAAATACTGTTGCTTGGCCTGCTACAGGGCTGTTAGGCGCTTTAGAGCGAGCAACGTTTGGCATAACAGCTGCATCGTACTGAAGAGGACCGTCGATGATAAGATCTGGGCGCTTCTCTTTTGCAATACGGGTCGCTTCACGTACTTTATCGACATCAGAGCCAGTGCCTGAACTACCTGTTGAGTAACTGATCATCGCAACGCGTGGCTCGATACCAAATGCAATTGCAGATTCTGCAGATTGAATTGCGATATCAGCTAATTGCTCAGCACTTGGATCTGGGTTAATTGCACAGTCACCGTAGATGTAAACTTGATCAGGCATTAGCATGAAGAAGATAGAAGACACTAGGCTTGAACCTGGTGCAGTCTTAATTAACTGTAGTGGTGGACGAATTGTGTTAGCTGTAGTGTTAACCGCACCCGATACGATACCGTCTACTTCGCCTTGAGCAAGCATCATAGTACCTAGTACCATGTTGTCTTCTAATTGCTCTTTAGCAACAACTTCAGTTAGACCTTTACCACGACGTAGCTCTAGCATAGCTTCAACGTAGCGACCACGAGATGCTTCAGGATCAACGATTTCTACGCCATCACCTAATACAACGCCTTGCTGAGTAGCAATACGTTCAATTTCTTCGCGGTTACCTAAAAGAACACAACGAGCGATACCACGTTCAGCACAGATAGCTGCAGCTTCGATGGTTCTTGGCTCATCACCTTCTGGTAGCACAACAGTCTTACGCGCAGCTCGAGCAAGTTCAGTTAGCTTGTAACGGAATGCTGGTGGCGATAAACGGTGCTCACGTGGAGAGTTTTTAGTGATGCTCTCAACCCAGTTTTGGTCGATATGGCTAGCAACGTACTCTTGAACTTGTTCAATACGTACCGCGTCATCTACAGGCACTTCATGATCAAAACGCTGAATGTTTAGCGCAGTTTGCCATGTGTTAGTATCGATTAAGAATACTGGTAAGCCAGTTTCAAAAGCTTGCTCACAAAGTTCCATGATCTGTGGTTCAGGCTCATAACCGCCTGTTAGCAACAAGGCGCCGACTTTTACGCCGTTCATTGATGCAAGACAAGCTGAAACGATAACGTCTGAGCGGTCGCCTGAAGTCACTAATAGTGAATCAGTTTTAATATGAGAAACCATATTAGGGATGCTGCGTGCACAGAAAGTCACTTTGCGCATACGGCGAGTGTTCATCTCACCAGCGTTGATGATTTTAGCGCTCAAGTGCTTAGCAAGATCTGATGCACGTGGTGCAACAAGATCTAAGTTGTAAGGCACGCTACCTAAAATACGTAGTGGGCTCTTACCTGGCAGTTGGAACATGCTCGCTGCATCTGGGCGTTGCAGTTCGTCGTGATCAAATACTTCTGATAGATCTGGACGTGCACGGCCTTCGTCATCAACCGGTGCGCCAATCTTGTTGACGATAGCACCGATTAAACGTTTGTTTTCGCTACCACCCCAAGAGTTGTGTGAAATCTCTAGGCGGTTCATTAATGCTGTTGCACTTTCGTTACCTGGAGTGGCAACAAAAATGATATCAGCATCAAGTGCTTTAGCGATTGCATGGTTAACATCGCTAGAGAAAGGGTGATTACGAGTTTGGACTAAACCTTCAACGATCAACGTTTCAGTATCATCAGCGCATTCTGTTGCACGAGCAATGATCTGCTCCATCAACACGTCAGTTTGGTCTGCACGAATTAGTTTTTCTGCATGCTCCATCTCGAATGGCTCGAGTGGATTAACGGTTGGAGACTTGCTCAAAATAGTCGTTGAGCGCTCTGGACCATTGTCGTTTGGACGTTGCTGGGCGATTGGTTTGAAAAAGCGTACTTTAACGCCATGGCGTTCAAGTGCACGAACCATACCTAGGCTGATGGAAGTTAAACCAACGCCTGTACCCACTGGAATGAGCATAATGTTACGAGACATATTGACCTCTTGAAACTCGGTGATGCCATACAAGGTATGGCTAAAATCTATACAGCGCTAACAGCAGCTAATACGAGGTATTAGCTGCATTTTGTTGCTTAAATTACTTGATTAGTTCGATTGCGTCTTGCGCAATAACCCACTCTTCATTAGTTGGGATAACCATAGCAACTGTACCTTCGTCGGTAGTGATCTTGCCACCATTACCAAAACGTGCAGCAGCGTTACGCTCTTTATCAACGTTGAAGTTGAAAATCGCTAGAGAGTTAAGTACTTTCTCACGGATTAGGTCAGAGTTTTCACCGATACCGCCAGTGAATACTACAGCGTCTAGACGCTCTAGTGGCACAGTGTAAGAAGCGATGTACTTAGCTAGACGGTAGCAGAAGATTTCTAGTGCTAGCGTTGCGCCTTTATGACCACTTTCGAAACCTTCTTCGATGCCGCGGCAATCGTTAGTTAACTCAGAAATACCGAGTAGACCACTTTGCTTGTTCAGTACAGATTCAACTTCATCTAGCGTGTAACCAAGACGGTTAACTAGGTGGAAGATAACTGAAGGATCAACGTCACCACAACGTGTACCCATTACCAAACCTTCTAGTGGAGTTAGACCCATAGAAGTATCAACACTCTTACCGCCTTTAATAGCAGTAACAGACGCGCCGTTACCTAAGTGAGCACAAATGATGTTTGTGTCAGCTTCATCTTTACCTAGTGCAGCAGCAGCTTCGCGGCTGATGAATAGGTGGCTTGTACCGTGCATGCCATAGCGACGGATAGCATTTTCGCGGTATAGCTTGTATGGAAGCGCGTAGATGTATGCTTTTTCTGGCATAGTTTGGTGGAACGCAGTATCGAACACAGCTACTTGTGGTAGTTGTGGGAAAGATGCTTGCGCTGCACGAATACCGATTAGGTGAGCAGGGTTGTGAAGTGGTGCTAAAGTTGCACAATCTTCAATACCGTGAATCACAGAATCGTCAATAATGACTGAGTGAGTGAACTTCTCACCACCGTGAACAACGCGGTGACCAATTGCTTGGATCTCTGCAGCGATTTCTGGGTGAGCACCTAGAATGTCTTTAACAATGTATTCAACAGCTTCTCTGTGAGCAGTGAAAGCACCTAGGCTCGCTTCACTTTTCTGGCCGTTAACTTTCCATTTGATTCTTGAATCTTCAAGACCAAAACACTCAGCTAGACCTGAAATTTGGTCATCGCCAGAAAGCGCATCAATTACTGCAAACTTTAGAGATGAACTACCGCAGTTAAGCACCAATACCAGTTTGTTTGACATGTTTAAACCTTTCGCAATAAAGGGTGAAGCCGTTTGACTCACCTAATAACAAAACTTCATATGGCAACTATAGCCGAAGTCGTAAAGTATGCTCTTTAAAAGAGCAAAATTGTGTCTTACTCTGCGCTAGCCCTTGGGGCAGGCCGAGTGTTTATGCTAAAGTTAGGCTGTTAATTTTATTTATAGGTGCCATCGTTGAGCATTCAAGTTCTCAAAACATTGGGCGAAGGTCGTCGTTATATGAAAACCTGGCCTATGGTTCGACAACTCAGTTTTTACTTTCCTGAGTATCGCGTTATGCAAGCGACTAAACTTGCATTGCCTTTAATGCCTGTGTTGGCTATTTTGGCGGCAGCGAGTCAGCTGTATCTTCATGGTTGGGGCTATCTGCCCCAGGCCATAACCATCGCATTATTCTTTATCAGCTTGCCTATTCAAGGCTTACTCTGGTTAGGCTGGCGTTCTCGCCACCCTTTACCCTTATCTCTGCTTGACTGGGGTAACCAGCTATCGACTAAATTATTGCAAATGGGCGTTAATTGTCGACCACTTGGCGCTAAAGCCTGTTACTTCGATATGGCGTTAATACTAAAAGCGGCTTTTGAACGCTTAGATGCCAGTTATTGGGAAGAACTTTAGTTTAGCGCTGAGGATTAAGCGCGGTTAATAAACTGCGTTTATTCCCATATCGGTAAAGACTTTCTTAATCTGTTCCATGGTTTCGGTGCTTGGCGGAGAAATAGTATTAAGTTCATATTTCTCTCCCATGGCTTCCCATTTATGTTTGCCTAGCTCGTGGTAAGGGAGTAACTCGACCTTTTCCACGTTAGTCATAGGCTTAATAAATTCAGCTAACGCTTGAGCTGATGGGATATCGTCGGTATAGCCACCAACAACCACATAGCGAATCCATGTTGTTTGCCCACGCTTATGCAAATATTCTGCAAACTGCAGCGTGCGCTGGTTGCTGACATTGGTCAGAGCGATATGCTGTGCATCATCAATCTGCTTAATATCTAGCATCACTAAATCTGTATTATCGAGAAGTTCATCGATAATGGGGGTGTGTTTACGAACGAAGCCATTAGTATCAAGACAGGTATGAATACCTTCTTTTTTACAGGCTTTGAAAAGTTCAGCAACAAAATCAGCTTGTAAAATCGCTTCTCCGCCGCTTGCGGTCACACCACCGCCACTGGCTTCAAGAAAAGGTCGATAACTAATGATTTGACTCATTAAGTCATCGACTTTCATTTCTTTACCACCGTGTAAGTCCCAAGTGTCGCGGTTATGGCAGTATAGGCAGCGCATTAAGCAGCCTTGCATAAAGGTGATAAACCGAATGCCTGGGCCATCTACTGTTCCAAAAGATTCGATAGAATGAATCCGACCGATAACTGCCATTGATACTCCTGTTAGGCTGACGTGTGCTTTGCACAACATCAGCCGAATCGACACTTAAATTAACTTACAGACCTTTAGTAAAGGTACGGGTAATAACGTCTTGCTGTTGCTCTGGTGTTAGTGAGTTAAAGCGTACTGCATAACCAGAAACACGAATTGTCAGCTGTGGGTACTTGTCTGGGTTAACCACGGCATCTTCAAGCATTTCGCGGTTCATTACGTTAACGTTTAAGTGTTGACCACCTTCACGGCTATCGTTATGTGCGAAGTAACCATCCATAAGCGCTGCAAGGTTAGTCTTACGTGCATCATCATCTTTACCTAACGCGTTAGGAACGATAGAGAATGTGTAAGAAATACCGTCTTGTGCGTGAGCAAATGGTAGTTTAGCAACTGATGTTAAAGAAGCAATTGCGCCTTTCTCATCACGACCGTGCATTGGGTTAGCACCTGGAGCGAATGGTGCGCCAGAACGACGACCGTCAGGTGTGTTACCTGTCTTCTTACCATAAACCACGTTAGAGGTAATAGTTAAGATAGACTGTGTTGGGATCGCGTTACGGTACATCTTCATGTTACGGATCTTCGCCATGAAGCGCTCAACCAATTCAGTTGCGATATCATCAACACGTGGGTCGTTGTTACCGAACTTTGGATAGTCGCCTTCGATGTCGAAATCAACAGCAATGCCATTTTCATCACGGATTGGCTTAACTGTTGCGTACTTAATCGCAGCAAGTGAGTCAGCAGTGATAGAAAGACCTGCGATACCACACGCCATAGTACGACGTACGTCACGGTCATGAAGCGCCATTAGAGCAGCTTCATAAGAGTACTTGTCGTGCATGAAGTGGATAGCGTTAAGTGCAGACACATACTGTGTAGCAAGCCAGTCCATCATAGTGTCTAAACGACCCATAACGTCATCATAGTTCAGTACTTCGTCTGTGATTGGAGCAGACTTAGGACCGATTTGAGCGTTAAGTTTTTCGTCAACACCACCGTTAATAGCGTAAAGCATCGTCTTGGCAAGGTTGGCACGCGCGCCGAAGAACTGCATGTGCTTACCAACAACCATTGGGCTAACACAACAAGCGATAGCGTAATCGTCAGATTCGAAATCTGGACGCATTAGGTCATCGTTTTCGTACTGGATAGAGCTAGTATCGATAGATACTTTAGCCGCGTACTTCTTGAAGTTTAGTGGTAACTGCTCAGACCATAGAACCGTGATGTTTGGCTCTGGGCTAGGACCCATGTTGTATAGAGTGTGCAAGAAACGGAAGCTTGACTTAGTAACAAGTGTACGACCGTCAAGACCCATACCCGCGATAGACTCTGTTGCCCAGATTGGGTCGCCAGAGAATAACTCATCGTATTCTGGAGTACGTAGGAAACGAACCATACGTAGCTTCATTACGAAATGGTCAACCATTTCTTGAGCTTCTTGCTCAGTCAATGTGCCATTCTTAAGATCGCGTTCGATGAACACATCTAGGAAGCTAGAAGTACGACCTAAAGACATAGCCGCGCCGTTCTGGCTCTTAACTGCAGCTAGGTAGCCGAAGTAAGTCCACTGGATAGCTTCTTTAGCGTTAGTCGCAGGTAGAGAGATGTCGAAGCCGTAGCTTGCTGCCATCTTCTTCATTTGACCTAGTGCTTTGTGCTGTTCTGCAATTTCTTCACGAAGTTGCATAGTGTAAGACAAGTCTACGCCAGTTTCGAAATCAGACTGTAGAGATCCGAATTGAGCAAACTTGTCTGCCATTAGGAAATCAATACCGTATAGTGCGATACGACGGTAATCACCAATGATACGGCCACGGCCATATGCATCTGGTAAACCAGTCAATACGCCAGACTTACGACAACGCATGATTTCTGGAGTGTAGATGTCAAACACACCTTGGTTGTGTGTCTTACGTAGTTCTGAGTATACGTACTTAACGTCAGCATCTAGTTCGCGGCCGTATGCAGCACAAGAACTTTCAACCATACGAATACCACCGTTAGGCAACATAGCACGCTTTAGTGGCGCTTCAGTTTGCAGACCAACGATAGTTTCTAGATCTTTAGTAATGTAACCGGCTTCGTGAGAAGTGATTGTTGATACACGTGAAGTATCAAAATCAACAGGTGCGTGAGTGCGGTTCTCTTCCTTAATGCCAACCATAACTTTGTCCCAAAGTTCGGTTGTTGCTTCAGTAGCACCAGCTAGGAAAGACTCATCGCCTTCATAAGGAGTGTAGTTAGCTTGAATAAAGTCACGCACATTGACTTCAGTTTTCCAATCGCCAGCGGTGAAACCTTCCCACGCGGTTGCAAACTGTTCAGTTTTATCGGTCATCGTACTATTACCTTCTGTTTTAGATAAAGGTTATTGGGTATCGATAAGGCTCAAAAACGAGGCGTGCGATACACCAATAGCTAAGTCTTAAACGCCCCAAAAGGCTGGAAGCCTAATTTAACTTGGCGCGTTTTCGAAGTGAATTCACTTCATTGTAATCTGTATTGGTTAACCATCTTTCGTTCCCCAGTATATATTCTGACTGAAGATGTGGAATTGGTAAGACCAATTAACCATGAATATATTAGCATAACCTAGGATGCGCTGCACTTAAATCAGCTTCCAATTGCTTGAGAAATGCAAAAACTGTTACCAAGGTAGCACTTTTTGCGCGAACGAGGTTTTAACGCCCGATCTTATTTGCTTGAGTTTAAAACTGGTCTGATTTTCGCAAGTGATTTTTCGTCTAGTGTAAAGTCACCTAACACTAGCCATTAAAAAATCGAACGGCGATAAATCTCATTAGATTAAAGGCCATATAGATGCCTTATTATGTGACGGCGGTATGAATTATAGATGAAATAAACGCCAAGTTAAGGCTGTTAACAATGTGATAGTCATTATCTGAAGCGGCAAAGCGTTGAGTGTATTTCTAAGCTTAATAGTGGTGCGCGCACGAAAGATTGCATGGATTGCATATAATAAACATTTGTTTCTAAGGCTTAACCACAAGGTTTTTGAAGGCGTTAATGGTTTCGCTTTGCGGTGTCAAAGCGAGGTCGTCTGGTGTTTTTGACCTCTATGGTAAGGGCTGAGTAGATTAATATCTTGCTATTGTTGCTACATTATCAGTCTTCTGTATCGGCTAAAAAATAGCTCTGCTAGCACGAGTGGTTTATTGGGTTAGTGTAAATCAATCTAAATCTAACTCTGGCTGTTGCATTCTATTTTGGCTATGGAACCAAAATATAGGAGCTAAGCTATTACAAAAAATGGAGATCAAGCGTTGTGCCTACGGCCTCGTTATTTTACGTTACCCTATGCAGATAAGTGAGCAAGATAAAGTCATTAGATTGTTGTGTAACTGGAACGGTTTGGCTGCGTGGTAGATAGAGGTTAGTACTGTTCACTGAGCGCTGAACACTGCTTTTTAGTTTGTTAACTTTGAGAGCCAGTACAATAAAATAGACAGAGTTAGATCTAGATTAAACTATGATTATATTTCCCTATATTAGTAAGGCGTTTTTAATGCCTTTAGTTTGCAGCTATGTTATCTTACCAAACTTAAAATGCAATTGGTCAGACCAATTTACCTTTCGGGTTTATCTATTAACTGATTGTCATTGATTTTACACAAGTTATTTCTAGGCTTATTTTATAGTACGTGATTGATGATTACGGGTGTTGTGGAGAAAGTTTATGCGATTTGTATGCAGTTTTGACAAAGTTAGTGGCTTTAGGTGGGCACAATGACAGTTAATAATCAGCAAAGTCAAAGTGTTCAGGTAGAAGGTTCACTTCAAACGTCTAATGCTAACCCTGCGGCTAAGGTGAGTCTTACTCAACAAGCAGCCCTCTACGGTGCAGATAAAGTAACCAAATCTAAATGGCAATCTTTTGGCCTAGCGATATTTGCAGGTGCATTTATTGCTTTAGCGTTTGTTTTTTACATTACTGTTACTACAGGTAGCGACGGTTCTTGGGGGCTAACGCGTTTCGTTGGCGGACTCGCTTTCAGTTTAGGTTTAATCCTTGTTGTGGTTTGCGGGGGAGAACTGTTTACCAGTACCGTGCTAAGTAGCGTGGCGTGGGCTCAAAAACGTGTGGGTCATATCGCATTGCTGAAGTGTTGGGCTAGAGTTTATGCTGGTAACTTTGTTGGCGCTATGCTCATGGTGTTACTGATCACTCTGGCTGGTATGTATCAGCTTGATGGTGGTCGTTGGGGCTTGAGTGCACTGAACATTGCACAGCACAAATTACACCACACCTGGACCCAAGCTTTTGTATTGGGCATTTTGTGTAATATTATGGTGTGTCTTGGGGTGTGGATGACATTCGCTACTAAAGATGTACTGACAAAAGTTGTACTCATTATGTTACCCGTTGCTATGTTCGTAAGCAGTGGTTTCGAGCATAGCATTGCCAATATGTTTATGGTTCCGTTAGGGATTGCAATTCAACAGTTGGCCGATCCTGCTTGGTTTGAAGCGTTGAATATCAGCCGTGAGCAGTTTGCTGATTTGACCGTAATGAATTTTGTTCTAAATAACCTTATCCCTGTCACCTTAGGTAACATTGTTGGTGGTGGTGTGTTTATAGGTTTAGGCTATTGGATGATAGAGAATGGCGCTAATCGTTATTCTGCTCAAGACAATCCACAGCAGATTGCGCCAAAGACGAACGCTGACAATTAAGCGAGTAGGCTAATAGCCGCATTCGAAAACAAGCAGTTCATTTTTATGAGCTGCTTTTTTTTACCCATCAAATAGTTTATGGCATGCTTAATACCAATCTAAGTAAAAATATGATCTAATTGCATTCATCGTATTCTCTTCATTTGTGGTTATGGATAACTTTAAAAATACTGACTTTACAGCTCTAGCTCGTGAGCAAAAATCTATCCAAATGAAGATGCGCCTACTTGCACTGGCTCATTTTCAGGATGGAAAATCTCGAACTCAAATTGCACTATTTTTAAAAGTGAGCAGAACCAGCGTCAATAAGTGGGTACATGCCTATTTAGAAGAAGGGCTCGCGGGGCTGCAAGAAAAACCGCGTACAGGAAGACCTGCATTTCTCAGCACAGAACAGCAAGCTCAACTCGCTGACTATATAGAGAAAAGAGC
>NZ_JBRILW010000021.1:0-94142 GCF_052977125.1 Shewanella sp. 30m-14
AGGTTCTAGGTTCTAGGTTCTAGGTTCTAGGTTCTAGGTTCTAGGTTCTAGGTTCTAGGTTCTAGGTTCTAGGTTCTTCACTATTGTTAACCAAGCGTTTGAGTAAATTCACTAATAATTAGCTTTTTACTCTAAGTGTATAAGTAAATTCACCACCAAAAACCAAACAACATAAAGATAACATAACCAAAACAATTAGATACTGTACTGGCACGTTTTCTGCTTATTCACTGCTAGACAACATTACCAAGCAGCTTAGTAAAAGCTGAACTTAGATCTTAAGATCTGAATAATAAAAGGAAGTTAATCCCATGAAATCAACCTCGACTCTGCTTGCCACCGTTATTGCTATTTCTCTTTCTGGTTGCATCATCAATGTTAACGGCGCTAGCGCGGGGCCACTAAACCACCAAAAGAAACAACTTCAAATTGATGCCACGCAGATTGATACCTTGATCGCTGAAACTGGCGCTGGCGATCTCAACATCCAAGGGGTCGAAGGCCTAACACAAATTATGGTTAGCGCAGATATCTACAGCTATGGCGATATCGAAAGTAACCTCAGTCTCGAACAAAATGGCACTAAGGTCACTCTGATTGCAAACTTCGACAGCAGCATTAACTTTCAGCGCTCCCCCTATATCGACCTTACGATTCAAGTTCCTAGCAGCATGATGTTAGACATTGATGATGGCTCGGGTGATATCGAAATCAAGAATGTCTCTGCAAATATCAAAGTAGATGATGGCTCTGGCGATATGTGGATAAAGGGCGGTAAAGACCTTGATATTCAAGATGGTTCCGGCTCTGTTGAAATCAGTAACACTACTGGCAAGCTCACCTTAGAAGACGGCTCGGGTTCTATAACGTTATCTGATATTGGCGGCGATACCCATATCGATGATGGTTCAGGTGACTTAAGCGTGCACAACGTTAACGGCCGCGTAGTGATTGATGACGGTTCGGGTGATATCGATGTCGACAATACCCTAGGTTTAAGCATTATCGAATCAGGCTCTGGCGATCTTAGCGTTGATAACATCAACGGCGCGGTCAGCATGCACTAATACCTATCCATATAAAGATACCTCTACGTATTAAGCACTTCAATAGAGGCAATACCTTCCCGGCGCAGGCACTGCGATCTGCTAGACAGATTTAGCCTTACTGTTTAGCAGATCCCAGTGCCCTGCCCACCTAATGACATAATCAAAGGAATTGATTGATGAACAAACTAAAACAGCTTTGGAAAAATAACCGTCAGTTAGTGATTTTCATTGTGTTAATGTCTGTTTTTAGAAGTGCTGTCGCAGACTGGTACTCAGTGCCCACAGGATCGATGCAGCCCACCATCAAAGAAGGCGACCGTATTGTGGTGGATAAAATGGCCTATGATTTACGCTTGCCCTTTACTCAAATCTCATTAGCCACAATAGGCGAGCCAGAGCGTGGTGACATCGTTGTGTTTGAATCAACCGCTGCCAATAAACGCTTAATCAAACGTGTTATCGGCCTACCCGGTGACGCGGTTAGTTTGCGCAACGAAGTGCTGTTGATTAATGACGAAGCATTAGCTTATTCAGTGGTATCTGAAAACCATCAAGAGTTAATTGCCAAAGAAGACCTCAACGGCTTATCCCATAGCATCCGGATTGAAAAGGATGCCAGCGATAGCCTAAGCCACTTCAATACCCTGACCGTACCTGACAAGCACTACTTAGTTATGGGTGATAACCGCCGTAATAGCGCCGACTCTCGGGTTTATGGATTTGTACCTAGAAATGAACTTAAAGGTAAGGCGACTCGCGTCGCATTTTCACTGGATTATGAAGACCGCTATATGCCACGTGAAGAACGATTTTTTACGAGCCTTTATACCGATTAAACTCGCTTCACTTAACTCAACTTAACCCTGCTAAGTAAATCATCTGAATGGCGTAACCTCAGTGAATGGTTACGCCATAAATGCTCACTCTTGCGTGGCTATCAAAGCGAGCTTCTTGGCTCTCGGCCACTTCTTTAACGCTATCTCACGCTTAAGCGCATCGGAGTGACTGCCCACAGTTTCAAAGTAAGCTAGAGTCAGCGGCCCTTTTCCTCGAAGAAACTTAGCCGATTTAGCACTGCCGCTCTGATGCTCGCTAAAGCGGCGTGCCACATCTGTGGTCACGCCCGTATAGAGCTGGCCCTTGGCGCAACGCACCATATACAAATACCACAGCTGCGGTTGACTATTTTTAGGCTCAGAGCCATTTTCAGGCTCTGTGATCTGCTCTGTTGCTGCCATTAACGGCTAACACTAGTGGTAACGGTTTGTTTGTGCTGGTCGTCTTGCTCAGCCTTATCATCCAGCCCTAGCAAACCGATAAAGAAGGCATACTCTTTAGCCGTATCCTCATATTGGCGATAGCGGCCACTCTTGCCACCGTGCCCTGCTTCCATATCGGTATCAAACAACAACATATTAGCGTCTGTCTTCACCTCACGCAGCTTGGCTACCCACTTTGCTGGCTCAAAGTACTGTACTTGTGAATCGTGTAATCCCGTCGTCACTAGCAGATGTGGGTAGGCTTGGGCGCTAATATTGTCGTAAGGGGCATAGCTGAGCATATAGTCAAAATAGACTTTCTCATTCGGGTTACCCCACTCATCATATTCATTGGTGGTGAGCGGAATCGACTCATCAAGCATGGTGGTAACCACATCGACAAACGGCACATGAGCAGCCACGGCAAAGTAACGTTCCGGTGCCTGATTGATAACGCCACCCATAAGTAGGCCACCCGCACTGCCACCAGCAGCAACCACTTTAGCTTTTGCGCCGTAACCTTGCTCGGTCAGTGCCTTAGTCACATCGACAAAATCATTAAAGCTGTTTTGCTTATTGAGCATTCTGCCGTCGTCATACCAAGCTCTGCCAAGCATTTCTGAACCTCGTACATGGGCGATAGCATAAACCACACCACGATCGAGCAAGCTTAGCGCTGATGAGCTAAAATCTGGCTCTACCGTATAACCGTAGGATCCGTAGCCATACTGATACAGTGGGTTAGTACCATCTTTATTAAACTTATCTTTGCGATACACTAAGGTTACTGGCACCTCTTTACCGTCACGAGCCTCGATAAATAAACGCTCTGCCTGATAGTCATCAGCATTAAACTCCCCTAATACTTGTTCCTGCTTTAGCAGTTCGCGCTCATTTGGCTGAGTTAACGCATACTCATACACAGATTCAGGCGTGGTCGGGCTTGAATAGTATATTCGCAGCTTGTCGCTCTGCTGGCTGGCATTAACATCGAAGCCGACAACATAAGCGGGATCGTTAAAGGCTAATTCAAATTCGGCTTGGCCATTAAACGGATACACGCGAATATGGCTAATGCCTCGCTCGCGTGTTTGCACCACCATGTAATCTTCAAGCAGAAGCACATCTTCAATACGGGAGTTGAGATCATGAGCGATTACATCTTGCCAAGCGCTCTTGTCGGCAGCCTGGCTAATAGCCACCTTCATCAAGCGGAAGTTGCTTGCCTGCCAGTTCGTCAGAATGTAATAGCTGTCGCCTAACTTAGATACCGAATACTCATGACCCTCTTCTCGCGGCAATACTGGCGCAAATTGTGTGAGTGGCTGACTGGCATCTAACATGCTCACTTCACTGGTAACGGTACTTTCGGCATGTAACACAATCACTGACTCATCGAGAGACTTACCTAAGCTGATGTAGAAGGTATCATCTTGCTCTTCATACACTAAGACATCGGCAGATTGCTCAGTACCGAGTTTATGACGGAACACCTGATAGCCAAGTAGCGTTTGTGGGTCTTTGGCAATATAGAACAGATGCTGATTGTCGTTTGCCCACACCACTGCGCCATCGGTGCCCTCAAGCTTGTCGGCCATCAATTCGCCAGTGATGAGATCTTTAAAGTACAAGCTGTAGATACGACGGCTTAATAGGTCTTCAGCAAATACCAGCTTGGTTTCATCTGGGCTCACCGATACACCGCCCAAGCCATAAAAGTCTTTGCTCTCGGCGCGAAGATTCACATCTAATAAGATTTGCTCTTGCTGGCTGTCTAACGCTGTTTTACGCGCAATAACCGGGTATTCAAACCCTTGCTTGTAATAGCGGTAATACCAATGGTTATGCCAGAAGTACGGCACACTCGACTCATCCTTATCGAGTCGCCCCACCAGCTCATCAAACAAACGCAGCTTAAGTCCGTCAAAGGGTTTGAACTGCTCTTTGGTATAGCTGTTTTCAGCATTGAGATGCGCGATAACCTTGGCATCTTTACGCTCATCGTCTCGCATCCAGTAATAATCATCGACACGAGTGACACCATGTAGCGTCATTGTGTGGGGTACTTTGTCAGCTTTAGGAGCTTCTACAGGTTTTTTTGAGGTCATATTATTACATCCAAATAGCAATATAGCGCTAAGTGTGAGAGCTGAAATCAATTTCATCTAACGCATCCTTGTGCATTCTCAATCGGTATTATTTGTGTCTTTTACTGGAAGTCCGCTAGTTTTTTGCGCTATTTCGCCATTTTTGCGGCCCAGCTTGTCATTTTACATAAATAGGGGCAACATAACGCCACTTGGCTAATTTGTTAATCAATTCATTAATCATTAGCCAAGAATAATTCTCAGGGCGGGGTGAAACTCCCCACCGGCGGTAAGTTATATCGTGATAGTAATCACCATATAAAAGCCCGCGAGCGCCTAGTTTAGGCTATTTAATATCAATAAAAATAGCGTAAAGATTAACTAGGGTCAGCAGATCTGGTAAACAGACTTTACCTATGACGCCAGTCATCGATGAGGTTGCACCTACTCCAGAGCCGACGGTAATGAGTACTGATTAACGATATTCAGTACACTGAGTCCGGATGAAAGAGAATATAAGAATAAGCGCGTGATCCGTTAAGCCTTACAGGCTTTGTGGCGCACTTCGCGCAGCTCTTATTATGCACATCAACTAATGTCGATATTTTGGCTTAGGCTATGTGCCATTTTCTGTACGCCCTGATTCTGGCCAACCCAATGTCGTATTTTAAGGATGTTATCCATGAATCAGTCTTTACTTGCCCCTTATGGCAATGCAATCGAACGTGTAAATGCAGCACTTAACGCACTACGCCAAGGCAAAGGTGTGTTAGTTGTTGATGATGAAGATCGTGAAAACGAAGGCGATCTTATTTACTCGGCGGAAACTCTTACCAATGAACAGATGGCACTGCTTATTCGCGAATGTAGCGGTATCGTTTGCCTCTGCCTGACCGATGAACGTATCGAGCAGTTACAACTCCCTCCAATGGTGAGTGACAACAATAGCCAATATGGCACCGCGTTTACCGTGAGTATCGAGGCTAAAGAAGGTGTAACCACAGGTGTGTCAGCCGCTGACCGTGTTACCACTATCAAAGCTGCGATTGCCGATAACGCTAAGCCTGATGACTTAGCACGCCCAGGTCATGTTTACCCTCTACGTGCTCGCCCAGGTGGAGTATTAGAGCGCCGCGGTCATACCGAAGGCACGGTTGATCTGATGAAGCTTGCAGGCCTTAAGCCTTATGGCGTGCTTTGTGAAGTCACCCTTGTCGATGGCACTATGGCTCGTCTGCCTGAAATCATTGAGTTTGGTCAGCAACACGATATGCCGGTACTGACTATCGAAGATATTGTGGCCTACCGTAATACTCAATAATACCCTAGCGCATTAATACCGCACATTAATCCAGACAGTCACCTAATAAGTGGCTGTCTTTGTAAGAGTTAATCGTCATCCAGCAACATTATGTATATTAAATACATAATCAAACTCATTGATTAGTGACATATTTCAGCTAACCAACTAAATTCGTGACCTAGATTAGACTTTGTTGAATTAACTGAGACACCCTTTTATTTCTATGGTTATTATCTAACGCTCTTTTTTATTCTCACTTTCCGTCACGGCCACCAGAGCCGACATGTTGTCCTGCGGAGGATCTGCGCCGAATGCTACCCGTATTAAGTCGATTGAGCTTAAAACAGAAGCTATTTCTATCAGCCTCTTTACCAATGTTTATCTTGGTATTGCTCGCGATTGTGAGTGCAACAACACTCATCAAGCAGTATCAGCACGCTTCAGCCAATGTTCTCACCACCAAAGTGACCTTAGGCATAGAGAATGTCATCTATGAGCTACAAAAAGAACGGGGACTCTCAGCCGGGTATCTTAGTAGCAATGGGCACTTGTTTGAGTATGAATTACAGCAACAATGGCTCATTACTGACAGGGCGTTTCAAACATTCATTTTCAACTCGGCTCTTACAGAAACCATCAATACCGTCAAAAACGATAGTGTGCTGTTTGATGCACTTAAAGGGCAGATCAGTAAAGCCAGTATAGAGCTGCAACAATTAAGCACGGCTCGACAAAACATTAGTGAATTGAAAACTCCCGAATCCTTCGATTTCTATTCAAAACTCACTCAAAAGCTCATCAACATCATCTCTCAGTTACGCTTTAAGAGTGACAACTCTTATCAAGTACTGGTGCAGTCTGATTTGATTAGTATGCTCAAGATCCAAGAGCTCTCAGGCCAAGAGCGCGGCCTAATCAATAAACTCCTTTCTGCGCCATATATCGACCCTGCAGCATTTAAAGCAATAGCCCAGGTAAGAAATCAACTCGATAACGCCATTACCAATGCTTTCTCGACCATGACGCCAGATAATCGCATTAAGTTTAATGAGCTAATCAACAGTCAAGAACAGCAGCTCATCTCCAATTATCGCAAGCAGCTACAACAACAGATAGACTTGGTAGAACAAGCAGGCTTTATTAGTGATCTTGTCGGGTATGATGGCCTTAACTATAACTTTAATGGCTACCTCACAACGTTAGATCCTGCTTATCTTTCCAGCTTCAAACAAAATCACCTTGCCCTAAAAGCCACGTTTGAGCAGATCATAAATAATAATAACCTGACACCAAAGCAACAAGAGCTGATCCAATCATTGGAGCTAACGGCACAGCGATATCAAGAATATGTTAGCCAGACCGAGTCAACTCAACACCCAACCACTACAACACTTGAGCTGCTTACTCAAGATATTGCCTTACACGACAGCTTGTACTTGCTACAACACCAAGCTCCACTGATTAGCAGTGAAGACTGGTGGACTGCTACCACTGCTGGCATTGATAGCCTGCACCAAATTAATACCCAGCTCACCGAAAAAATTGCGCGCCAAAACGAAATAGAGAAACAGCAGATCCTCTCTTTGCTCTATATTAGCTTTTTTGCAGGTCTACTCTTCTTCTATCTCGTTTATTTACTGAGTAGAAGTATCGCCAATAACCTTATCGACTCAGTCAGCGGCATAGTAAATGATGTCGAGCAGCTCGCAAAAGACCCTAGCCTAGAGCTTGATTTAACCGTAAAGGGAAGTGATGAGCTAGCCCAAATTTCAGTCGCGGTAAACCAGATGGTCTCCGAGCGAATGAAATCAAAACGTGCACTGCACCAAGCCTCTGCCGTATTCAGGCATTCAGCAGAAGCCATCATGGTAACCGATGCCAAAAACCGCATTGAACTGGTTAACCCTGCATTTACTAAGATCACCGGTTATACCCTTGACGATGTAAAAGGCAAAAACCCAAGCGTATTAAGCTCAGCGCACCACAATAACCATTTTTACTCAGGCTTGTGGCACTCCTTAGCGGATAAAAATAGCTGGGAAGGTGAGATCTGGAACAAACGTAAAGATGGTCAAATCTATCCTGAATACCTTAAGATCACAGCGGTAAAGAATAGCCAGAATGAAACCATTCAACACATTGGCCTATTTTTAGATATCAGTAACAACAAACAGTATGAGCAGGACCTTTGGTATAAAACAAATTACGATTCTTTGACTAAGTTGCCGAATCGGCATCTATTCTCGTTACGCCTACAACAAGCGATTGATAGTGCTCAGCAGGAAAACAATCAGGTCGCCCTCTTCTTTATCGATCTTGACCGCTTTAAGTTTATCAATGAGCTCCATGGGCACGCCGCAGGCAATAAGATCCTTAAGCAATCAGCAACACGCCTTGAGTCAGTATTAGGGCCTAACGACTCCATTGCCCGTATCGGTGGCGATGAATTTGTCATTATCTCGCCGCAATCAAACATATCCAACAGTACTGAAATACAAGCACAAAAACTCAGTGATGTGTTATCTAAGCCCTTTATATTAGATGGCAAAGAAACCAATATCTCATCCAGTTTTGGCATCGCCTTTTTCCCAGAAGATGGCCAAGATATAGAGATGCTACTACGTAATTCAGAAACGGCTATGTATCAAGCCAAGCGCGATGGCCGTGCGCATTTTCAATATTTTTCTCCTGAGATGAATGTCGAAATGTTAGCACGTATGCATTTAGAGCAAAGGTTACGTAAAGCGGTAAAACTTAACGAGTTCTACATGGAGTACCAACCCGTTATTGACATGTATAGCGGCAAAACAACCAGCGTAGAAGCCTTGATCCGCTGGCGAGATCCAGATTACGGCATCATATCTCCCAGCACGTTTATTCCGATTGCCGAAGAGACAGGATTGATCGAACCTCTGGGAGAATGGATCATACATCAGGCGCTCTCGGATCTTGCCCAGCTGCACGCCCAAGGTTTACCAATCAACATGGCAATTAACGTGTCTGCTCGTCAATGCATCAACTCAAAAGAGTTGAGTTTGTATGACCTGCTCAAGCAGGGGCTAGCAGAACATGCGATCTCAGCTAAGAACGTCCATATTGAGATCACTGAGAGCATGCTAATTGAGGATAAACCCCGTTGCTTGCAGATCTTAGAATCAATAAGGCAGCTTGGTGTCGATATCTACCTCGATGATTTTGGCACAGGCTATTCCGCTCTTAGTTATCTGACACAATGCCCTATTTCTGTCATTAAAATAGATAAAAGCTTCATTGATAACGTGTTGAGCAATCAATCTGATGCAAAGTTGATTACCGCGATAGTGATGATGGCACAAAGTTTGGAAATGCCACTCGTGGCAGAAGGAATTGAAACTGTCGAGCAGTGGAATTTTTTACGCGATTTAGGCTGTGACTACGCTCAAGGATACTTGATGTCGAAACCGCTGACGAAAGCCGACTTGGTTGTTTTTTTGCAGCAGGCTAGGCCTTTCCAGTATCTGAATCTCAATACCGAACAGGCTCCAATCAGTATCAGCAAGTGATCCACTCAGGGCGCTTTTTAGCTGGCTAACTCGGTCAAGAAGGATGGATGCTGGAATGCTTGCTACTTTATGTAAGCGATTCAACACTGAAGTCTTAAATATTCTTACGCATACAAAAAAGAGCAGCTAAGCTGCTCTTTTATATTCTTTTAAACTGGCGATTTATACTGCAGCGCTCGTCATTACACTTGCAGACTCTTCAACAGCCATCTGTGCCAAATCTTTATCGACAAAGAATAGCGCCTTGCCATCTTCACCCACTAGACGAATTTTATCGACGATAGACTTGAATAGTTTCTCTTCTTCGTGCTGCTCTGACACATACCACTGCAAGAAGTTAAAAGTAGAATAGTCTTGGTTAGTAAAAGCTGCATGAGCCAATTGGTTGATCTGCTTAGTGATCAATTGCTCATGTTCATAGGTGTATTCAAACAAAGCCAGTAGAGATGGAAAATCAGCCTGTGGTGCTTCGATAGTGCCTAATAATGGCATACCGCCAGTTTCACTGACGTAAGTGAACAAGCGATGCATATGACCCATCTCTTCGTCTGCATGAGCACGCATAAACTTAGCCGCCCCTTCAAAGCCTTTGTCTTCACACCATGCACTCATTTGCAGGTAAAGGTTAGAGGAGAAGAACTCCATATTGATCTGGTCATTTAACTGGTCAATCATCTTCTGGGCTAACATTGCAATTCCTTAGGGCTTTCGATTTATAAACGTCATTGTTATCAAGCTAGCAACTAATTGCAATAAAATTTACTTAAGTGACTGTTAATTAAATAATAATAGTTTTCATTTACAGGCTTCTCGGCTACCTTGTTAACCATTGTATTTAACAAAAAACCGAGTTAAATCAGGCTTAAGGCCTGTATTTCAACTCAAAGCAATAGAATCATAATTATCACGATTAATTATGCTTCTATTTTGATTGTGTTTAAAAACTGCCGCGCAGATCATAGCCATCTACATTCACCGTGGCATAATGCACTATATTCGTTTTTACTTAACGTTCCGATTCACGTCTCAAGGATAGATAGATGCAGACTCATGCAGATCCATGCTCGCAACCTAGCCTAATGCATCCCGATCAGGCTATCGTTAAATTACTAGAACAAGTAAAACCCATCACAGACTCTGAAGTCGTGACATTGCCACAATCATTAGGCCGAGTACTGGCTGAAGATCTTGCCTCGCATATCGATCTACCCCCTTTCGATAATTCAGCAATGGATGGTTATGCCTTTAACTTTGCCGATCTAAGTGCCGATAAGCCACTTAAATTAATTGGCCAATCTTTCGCGGGTCACCCCTTTACAGGCGAGTGCATTCAAGGCGGTTGTATTCGTATCATGACGGGCGCACCAGTGCCAAGTGGTTACGATACGGTGCAGATGCAAGAAAAGGTCAAAGCTGACGGCGAACAAATTACCATCGCAGCCCCTAAAGAAAAGGGAGCCAACGTACGTTACCGTGGAGAAGAGCTCACAAGCGGTACTAAAGTACTGACTGCAGGCACCTTAATTGGCGCAGCAGAGATGGGTGTATTAGCCACCATAGGGGCAAGCCAGCTGCGTGTTAAGCGCATTGTTAAAGTCGCCTTTTTCTCAACCGGTGATGAACTTCGCCCTGTAGGTAGCGAATTGGGCCCTGGCCAAATCTATGACTCTAACCGTTATAGTATTCAAGGCTTACTGAGCCGCGGTAATATCGAGTGGATCGATCTGGGTGTTATCGAAGATGACAAAGAAGCGATTCGCCAAGCCTTTAAAACGGCTTCTGAATCTGCAGATATGGTGCTGACTTCTGGCGGCGTGTCAGTGGGTGATGCCGACTACACCAAGCAAATATTAGACGAAGAAGGCCAAATCACCTTCTGGAAGCTCGCTATCAAGCCCGGTAAACCCTTTGCATTTGGTCATTTGGGTGATGCCGTTTTCTGTGGTTTACCTGGCAACCCCGTCTCTTCAATGGTGACCTTTTACAAACTCGTTTGGCCATTGCTCAATAAGATGCAAGGATTACCTCAGACTAAGCCCGTCACTTTAACTGCCACACTAAAGGGTGAGATCCGTAAAGCCCCCGGCCGAGTGGAGTATCAGCGCGCAATTTTAAGCTATAACGCACAAGGCGATGCTGAAGTCGCTGTCACGGGTGGCCAAGGCTCAGGTATGCTGACATCAATGACACTGGCAAACTGCTTTATTATTTTAGCGCAAGATTGTGATGGCCTAAGTGACGGTTCTCACGTCACGGTAGAACCGTTTAATAGCGTGCTTTGCTAACCCAAGCACAACAAAACTAGCTTAAGAGATCAGATAGATGTCCACAGAACATGCAGCAACAGACGAAATACTGTCTGACGCTGAAATATTGCGTTATAGCCGCCAAATATCGATTAAGTCGATGGACTTTGAAGGTCAAGAAAAGCTCAAGCAGGCTAACATATTGATTATTGGTGCCGGCGGCTTAGGCTGCGCAGCGAGCCAATATCTAGCAGTGGCAGGTATAGGCTCAATGACCTTAGTGGACTTTGATACCGTCGAGATATCGAATCTACAAAGACAGGTATTGCATCAAGACGCCAATGTCGGCCAAGCTAAAGTGGACTCAGCCAAGCAAAGTTTAACGGCGCTTAATCCACATATTCAGATAGACACTATCAATGCTGTGCTAGATGATCATGAGATTGATGCATTAGTTGAGCAGCACTCAATAGTGATGGATTGTACCGACAATGTCGCCGTGCGTGAGCAGCTTAACCAAAGCTGCTTTAAGCATAAAAAACCACTCATATCTGCAGCCGCAATTCGCATGGAAGGCATGGTTACTGTATTTGACTATCAAGCCAATACCCCTTGCTACCACTGCTTTAGCCAACTTTTTGGTGAGCAGCAGCTTAGTTGCGTTGAATCAGGGATTTTGGCGCCAGTGGTCGGTATGATCGGTTGCTTGCAGGCGGTCGAAGCGATCAAGGTCATTGCCAATATGGGCCAGACCTTAGCAGGCCGCATTTTGATGATCGATGCGATGACGATGGAGTTTCGAGAAATGAAACTACCAAAACAAAGCAACTGTAAAGTCTGCGGCTAGTTCTTTCTACAGGTCACTAGAAGCAGCTTAAAAAGCTGCTTCATTATTCTTTTATCTGCTTATATTCACAGTCTTTTCAGTAAACCTTTACTACTCTTATCAGTGAAATCTTCCTTTACGCTTAGCAAATGAAGAGTATAGTAATTCTACATGTAAGCTCACTAACGCTATATCAGAAGTGATAAAGGAGTATTTTTGCTGCCAACTTCTGCGCTCAATGAGTTCATAAGGGATCAATACACCTTTACTCATTCGGCTTGAATTAAGCATCAAGAAATAGCTCTGAGTTAACCCTCTTCTTTATATCGATTAGTATCAACCCCAGCTAAATCAACTCTGTGGAGAATGATTAGATATGAAAAAGCCCCTAATAATGAGTTTAATGATTACAACAGCTATGCTATTAAGTGCTTGTAATCCAAAAGAACCGGAGCCAGAACTTAGCCAAAAAGATGCAACTACACTCGCCAATCCAGCATCTATGTTTTGTATTTCACTCGGTGGCTATATCGTCATAGAAAATAACGACAACGGACAAGTTGGCTACTGTAATCTACCCGATGGCAAGCGCGTGGAAGAATGGACCCTTTATCGTGATTCAACCAAGCAAAGCCTAACTAAACCGCAGCTAGCCAACCCGGCTAGCGAAAACTGTATAGCACAAGGTGGCAAAGTAGATTTAGCAACTAGCATCTGCACGTTAGCTAACGGTGAAGAAGTCGAGCAGTGGACCTTATTTCGTCGCGACAACGAACAAGCGGCAGACTCTAGCAGTGCACCCAACCCTGCATCAGAGTTTTGTATATCGCAACAAGGTAAGCTCAACATAGCCACCGGCATGTGCACCTTACCCAGCGGTAAACAAATTGAACAGTGGCAACTGTATCGTCAAAATCATGAACAAGCTGTTGAAACGACATACATCCCCAACCCTGCAACAGAATACTGTTTATCACTAAATGGGGAGGTTGACCCAATGTCAGGGGTCTGTTCTCTACCTAACGGTGAAAAAATTGAACAATGGTCATTGTTCAGCAAGCACCAAAAACAATCTAAAAGTGAAGCAGGGATCTTAGACGCCCCTAATCCTGCGGCAGAATACTGTTTATCACTCGAGGGGAAAGTGGATTTAGCGACAGGGTTCTGCACTTTGCCAAGTGGCGAAAAAGTCGAACAATGGGCTCTTTATCATCGAGACCATAAAACCATCGACTAGTACTGGCTAAATCTATAAACCCAATAACTTAGGGCTCACTTTATTCGTCATCTCTTATGACAGATTTAGTGAGCCAAGCGAGCACTCGCCATCAATAGTCCTTTTTCTACCCAAATAGAGACTGCCACCCCCCTCGCTACTAGCTCAATAGGCAGGTCACCCGCTTCTATATTGGGCAATTCACCGTATAGCGCCCTATCGTACTGCACTTCATATAGAGTGATAGCTTGTCCTTGATCGCTGAACCGTATTTGAGCCGCGGTAAGGCCTTGAACTGAACAATAGCGACCGCCTAACATCTGCGCATTAGCTCCAATTCGACTCGAATTTACGATAGCAAAATCAAGTTCGGTGAAATATTGCCTTAAGGTAGAAAGCTGCTTAGTTTGCACCTCCAACGGCTTCATTTTGATATGGTTTTTAGCCACTTCATCGGCAATCTTCCAACTCATGCTATTCGTTACAGCAAACGAATTCGGCCGAGCGGTGTTATCTTGCCAGCTCATATGCGGATACAACTGCACACCCAGCACTAGCAGTAATAAACTCGCAACCATACCAAGCATGAGTTTAAATCGATTACGGCTGCGGCCATCACGCGAGTTATCACTCTCTGAGTTACTATTACAGCTATAACGATGCGTGCCATCACAGCCAGATCCCTGTGCAGTATTCAAATCCGCTTGTTGATCCCGTGTTGCACATTCCTCTTCGACAGTTTGGTCAACGCTATCGAGCAGCGCTTCAATTTTATTAAGCCCAAGCTCACTGAGCATTTGCTTGTTAATATGGCGCTTTACCTGAGCTTTAAAGTTCATCTCGGCGACATCGGTTTTATTATTCATCTTTATTGCCCCCCTGTAGTCTGAACGGGTTCACCGAGCACTATGTCGGCAGATTTCAATTTAATACGATGTAAACGCGACAAAATCGTGCCTCGGGGTTGGCCTAAGTCCTCTGCAATTTCTGCCGCGCTATAGCCTTCGAGCGCCCACAGATAGAGCACTTCTCTTTCTGCTGAATTAAGTTGTTCAAACAGATATTCGATAAGATCATGTTGGATTTCAATCTCTTCCAAACAGGTTTCGTCGAGCAGGGCTGGAGCATTATCATCTAGGGGTTCAAAGTCCACCAACTTAAGCCTACGACAATCATCAATAAATTGGTTACGAATAATTGCTCTTAGATAGGCTCGCAAAGAAACAGGCTTGGCACTGCATTTTAGCCAGCGCTCGATTGCGGTTTGCAGTAGATCTTCAGCTTGAGAGGAGTTGGCAGTCAAACAAAAACAATATCGATATAAGCTTTGCAGTAGCTCTCTGTCCATTCTAGTCAGCCAGTCATTGCTTGGTAGGCAAGTGTTTGGTAGCCAAACCTATTGCGAGTAAGTCAGTTACGGGCAAGCTAAAACCGCAGACCCATTGACGTTCAATCAACCCAGACAAGAGACTGAGATCGAGCTCAGAATTGGTAATTTGCGCCAAGGTTTGCCCAGATGCTATCCCTTGCAGTAAAAACATTTCAGCTTTACTGACTACACTCAATTGCACCTTAAATCTGTCTCGATATATCACCAGGTAATGAGGGCCTGAACCTGTGTATTCTTGTATGCCTTGCTGGGTATTATGCCTAGCCCACACCTGCTGCACCTGATACTGACACGTCAATAGCGCCACATCCGGCCTCAGTAACAATGTAACCTGCTGCTGCGCTGATTCACTAAGCTCCGCTAACGCCTCTAAACGACAATTTGTCGACTGCATAAATTCGTGCAAGTCCATGCTGTAATAGCTTTGATTTAACAACCACTCTAACTGAGCTAATTCTGGTAAATATTCTAAATCTTTAAAGGCTGCATGCTGACAGGTTTCTATCGCTAACCAATATGAAAAGTGTTGCCCGTATCGATTCAAATTGCAGTCCGCGAGAGGATATTGCTGGCAATAACCTTTTACCAACTGCGTAAAACAAGCTTCACCAACGACCAATTTGCAAACCGGAAAAACCAGTTGTAGGGCACTATTTAATGCCTGAAATGCGTTATTACGATAGATATCAACCCTATTTAGCTCTCGCTCATTAACAAGCTGAGTAAGCTTATTTGCATTCCCCTGTGGCTCAAGGGCATGAATAAAAGCCGACTGCCAATCTGCTAAGCGCATCGTTCACCTACCACATGTTTACCCATAGCCATCTCATCGTTAACGCGCTCTGTTGGCGCTAATCGTAAAATTTCAGCGGCTATTTGCTGCTCTTGCAGTAATCGCGCTAACGTCGGCAATTCGCTATCCCATTCAATCATGCTGGGGATAGGCCCGTGTTGCTGAATGTATGCGGTAAATGCCGCCCACACACTCGGAGCGACAGGGTGATTATGGGCATCAAGCAAGTAATCCCCCTTATCATGAAAACCTGCAAGATGGATCTGCTTGACCCTTTCGACCGGAATAACGTCCATAAATGAGCGCAACGACTGATTGAGATTCACGCTAGTCACAAAAGCGTTATTAATATCGAGTAACAGGTAACAATCTGCCTCTTCCGCTATGGCCGCAATAAACTCCCCCTCACTCAGCTCATTATGACGACAGCTCATATAGGTAGACACGTTTTCGAGTAAAATCCTTTCACCCAAAAAATCTTGAGTCTGCTTAATACGCTGACTGATATGCATCACCGCCTCTTGGGTATAAGGCAATGGCAGTAGATCAGCCACTTTGAAGTCATCATTACCAGAGAAACTGGCATGTTCAGAATACCAATGGGCGCCACATTGCTGCTTTAAGGTTTTTATCTGTTGAAGGTAATCGAAATCAAGTGGACTGGGGCCACCTAAAGATAGGCCTACGCTGTGGAAAACCAACTCAAAGCGATCACTCACGGCATTGAGAAGATGTTGATTTAATCCCCCCTCTACTAGCCAGTTATCAACTAGCACCTCCAACCAGGGGATCTCTATGGTTTCGTCTGCGAGTAATGGTTGTACATGAGGGATGCGCAGGCCTATGCCTGCGCCCGCTATGCTTGAGGTAAGCACTAGCTTTTAGCCGGTTTAACGGCTTTGACTTCACCGCCAGTTATCTTGTCGCAAGTCCCTGCGGGGACATAAATCCATTCGGTAGACATATTGTCTTCTTTAGCTTGTCCCGCACAACCGTGGCTACCATCTAGGGCACCACAATCATTTGCCCCGGCTTTGGCCACCCCGGCACACTTTTCCCACTCTTTGGGCTGATCCGGTACAGCTTGAGCCCCCATTGAGATGCTCGCAGCGAGAATACCTGCAACTGTTGCCCCTACGGCCGTTTTTGTCGATTTCATATCAGAATGTCCTTTTGATTGATAAGATGTTCATTAGCTATAACGAATCTAAATCGTTATTGATTGCATCAATGTCAAAATTAATTCTAGTCGATAAGAAAACTAGCGGGAGCAAGTACCGCTTTCGCAGCGCTGCTTGCCTGTTAACAAATATGAAATTCGATATCTGTGTTTTGCAAAAAAAAGATAGCCCAAATCAGCGACTGGCTTTATTAGAGGAGTTCTGAGCAAAGCAACCCAACGCCCCTTTCCAACGGCAGCCCAAGCCTGATAAGTCACATCTAAGCCTTTGATTAAAGTGCCGTCTGCAAGCTCAGCATGTAAGATTCGATTAGCCAATGCAGCATCAATATTGGGGAAGTTAATTTCAAAGTTGTGCTGATTGAGATCTTGCAGCTCAATATTATTGTGTTTATCTAACGCTTTTATCTGCTTCATTTCGGCATCACACAATGGACACAATGAGTCGTAAAATATCCTAAGTTTCATTTTAACCTCCAATCAATAGCTTTATTAGCATCAATAAATGAGTTAACAATGCCACGTAGGTCAGCCTAGTGCGCATTCTTTGATAACTGTTATTCACAGGTAGGTTGTCGCAGTTTTTTTCAATACTTAACAAGCTGAAATAACCGAAAGCCAATGCAATCAAGCTAACAATGGGCATAGAAAGTAATAGAGAAAACCAGGCTAAAAGAGCATAAAGATTACTGAGGATAAGCAGGTTACCTAGATTATCAACGGAATACAGAGATAAGACCCGCCCCCACAGTGTACCCGCTAGAAAACTAAGGATAGTTGCACTGTAGCTGATAAAAGCAAACTGAGGTTCAAACCAAGGCAATGGCCAGTCAGCCCAAGTCATCACCGTCGCGATAATAAAAGGCAGTAGTCCCGCATAACCTAATCCTAGCCAAACCTGTTGATTACTTTTCATTGCAACTCTCTCTATTACATCACTACAAACCTGTACGAAAGAAACGCCATTTTAGATCTTCTGGTTTGACTCCTATGTAAACAGATGATCTAAATTACTGAATCTTACGTAATCAGCTCTATAGTTAAATGAAAAGGACGACTAATGACTGTCAGTATTGCCACCATAAAAATCACTAATTTACGTCTGCGAACCTTCATCGGCTTCAACCAAGAAGAGCGAGAGAAAATGCAAGATGTGGTGATCAACATTGAAATCCAATACCCGGCTCAGCATGCTATTTTGGAAGATGATGTAGAAGCTGCGCTCAACTACAAAAAAATCACTAAGGCCATCATCCAACATGTAGAGCAAGGACGATTTTTGTTGCTAGAAAAGCTGGTGTCCGATGTGCTTGAGATCAGTTGTGATCACTCCTGGGTGCAATTTGCGCGTGTCACAGTCGATAAGCCCCATGCTTTGCGATTTGCAGACTCAGTATCTCTAACACTTGAATATCACCGAGAGTAACATTTTGGCTGTTAATGCCATAAAGGAGTCAACGATGGACTTATCACAAGCAGAACAGGTGAAAAATGCCCTTATTGCTAAAGGCCTAGAAACACCACTTTTACCATCAGATATGAATACCCAGCAAAAGTATGATCGAATTAAAGGCTTGATGACTGAAGTGATATCGACCCTAGGGCTAGACCTTAGCGATGACAGCCTTTGCGAGACCCCACACCGCATTGCCAAGATGTACGTCAACGAGGTTTTTGCCGGTTTAGATTATGCGAATTTTCCTAAGATAGCCCAAATAGAGAACAAAATGGGCGTCGATGAAATGGTCAAGATCAGTAACATTAGTGTTGTCAGCACTTGCGAACACCACTTTATTACCATTGATGGTCTCGCCAAGGTGGCCTACATTCCAAAAGAGACCATCATTGGTTTATCTAAAATCAATCGATTAGTACGCTTCTTTGCTCAACGACCCCAAGTACAAGAGCGCCTAACCAAACAAGTGTTAGTTGCCCTACAGACTCTACTTGGAACAGCAGACGTTGCTGTTAGCATTAATGCCACCCACTACTGTGTAAAGTCGCGAGGTGTAATGGATACTCAATCACAGACACAAACAACGGCACTCGGCGGCTGCTTTAAATCGAACCCAGCCACCAGAATTGAATTTCTTAGATAAAATAGGCAGTCAAATGAGCGCAACCATTTTGATCACCGGCGTCGGCAAGCGCGTTGGTTTCTATCTAGCAAAGCATTTAGCCGAAGACGGTTACCAGGTTATCGGTACATATCGCACGCCACGAGCAACGCTACAGCAACTTGAAACGCTAGGCGTGCAGCTTCATCAATGTGATTTTTACGATACTGAACAAACAGAGAGGCTACTTAAGGACATTACGCACTCTTACTCAAGCCTACGGGCTATTATCCATAATGCGTCGGACTGGCTACCGGACACTGATGCGGCTAGCGCAATGGTAAGGATAGAAAAGATGATGCGGATCCACGCCACCACGCCATACGCAATCAATATCGCCCTCGCGCCTTTGCTGCAAAAAAATGAACACCCCGTTGGCGACATTATTCATATCACCGATTATGTTGTCGACAAGGGCAGTAGCAAACATGCTGCATACGCTGCAAGCAAAGCCGCGTTGCATAATCTTACCCTCTCTTTTGCCGCTAAGTTTGCCCCCCAAATTAAAGTCAACAGTATTGCACCCGCCATGCTGATGTTTAACCCTGATGACGATGATAACTACAAGCAGAAGGCTTTGAACAAGGCGCTCATTAAACAAGAAGGCGGAGAAGCTGAGGCGCTCAAAGCAGTAAAGTATCTGCTAGATAGTCAATACATCACAGGACAAGCAATCAAAATCGATGGAGGCCGTCATTTGGTCTAATCGGATCACACTAAATGAGCGTTTAAAAATAACAAAGGCACACGCGAGCGTGCCTTTTTGTCGTTGATTTTTAGTGCTATAAAATAAAGCTGATATAGCCTTGCAGTACAATCAAGTTAACGATATCAATAAAGAAAGCACCCACAATTGGCACCACCATAAAGGCTTGTGGTGAAGGGCCATTGCGAGAAACAAGCGCTCCCATATTCATCACTGCGGTAGGCGTCGCCCCCATGCCAAATCCACAGTGACCTCCAGCAATTACAGCGGCATCGTAATCAGAACCCATTATTTTGAACGTAACAAAATAGGCAAATATCGCTAAAACAACCGTTTGTACCATCAAAATAATCAATAGCGGGATCGCTAAATCAAAAATTTCCCACAGCTTTAGGCTCATTAGCGCCATAGCAAGAAACAGCGACAAAGCAACGGTACCTAAAATATCTACGCACTCGTTATTCATCTTATAGCCGCGAGTCATTTCAGTCAGGTTGGTAATCATCACCCCTAGAAATAGCGCATAAACAAAGTCCGGCATCTTCAACCAGCTTATCTCAAAGCTTACGACTAAATGCCCAACCCATTTGGCTCCCGCCACACACAGCATAATAATAAACAGCGTTTCTAATACGCTCTTAGCTGTGACGTTATCTTCTTCGAGTTGGTCATACGTTACCAAATCAGGATGGTCTTTATGGTGGTTGCCACCAATGCCGTATGAAGATTCAAGCTTATGCTTATCGATTAACCTTTGTGCTACTGGGCCACCAATAATGCCACCCATGACTAAACCGAACGTCGCCGCAGCCATAGCAAACTCTAGCGTGTTCATATTGTAATGGTCGGAAAAAGTTTGTGACCAAGCAGCACCGGTGCCATGACCGCCAGAAAGCGTAATCGAACCAGCGACCAGCCCCATCAGAGGCTCTAAGCCTAGTGCCGTTGCTAAACTCACGCCGACAGCATTTTGCAAGATGATGTAAATAGAGGCTATGCCAAGAAAAATAAAGACTTTTTTACCACCACGAGCGAGCAGTTTATAACTGGCAGCCAGACCCACAGTGCTAAAGAACATCAGCATTAACGTATTTTGCATTGGCAAAGAAAACGCTAGGGTAATATTCTGAAAATGAAGAACCGTGATAACGGCTGCGACAACCAGACCACCGATAATAGGCTCTGGAATATTGTATTTTTTGAAAAAAGGAACGTGACGATTAACTGTGTGGCCGATAAACAAAACCAAGATGGCGACCAAAAACGATTCTAGTTCTCCGATTGAATATACTGTATTCATGTAACTCCTATCCGTTAGGTTTTGTAGTCAAAAAACCTACAAAACCAAAATTAGCCGGCTATTCTGGCACATTCATTAGGGTAAATAATATTAGCCGTGTCGGAATTATGGCATTTGGATCATGAAAAGCGACACATTGCGCAATAAAGAATCTACTCGCTGTCTATTTGTTCGGTTTTTTCGGCCTCTAACGCTTCAAGTTTTGCTCTTTCTGCCTTAGAAATATACTTAGGCTTGCTGCTATTTTGCAATTTCGCATTAGCTTTCTTCAACTTGCTCATGTGTTTTAAAGTGATTTTTTTTGTGCGGTTCATGGGTCTATATCATCAGTAATAAAGCTTAATTATAACAAGCAAGGCGCGTAACGCCGAATAGTTCGGCGTTACCTATTGAAGCTTTTTAAATTGAATTCGACGGCTAAAAATACGATCGACCTCACGCCTCAGTTTCTGCCCTATGGTCAACTTTTTCTTCGCTGGCAGTACTCTTTCACTATTTAAACTGCTGTGGAGCAGACTGCTTTTCTTATCAAGAATGTCATCTTGTGCACAAATCGCAGGCTGCAGTTGGTAAACATCCAGTTTGTTTGAGGTGATTATCTCCTCAAAAATAATTTTATCTATCGCTTCTATTGGTCTGAATTGGTGAATTTCATTCAACAGTTTACTCGCCATATTGCAACTTACGACATAACCTGCAGCGCCTAAATGCCTACCTTGCAACTTAAAGAGCTCTGTTCCAGAGCCGAGTTTATACCCTCCCCAAAACGCCCCCTTAGCAATATGATTAAACATCTCGAGCTTAATCAGTTCTACTTGTTCAGGGATCCAGCAGTCTGAACATAAATAATGATTTGCATTTTTACCTAGATGAATGTCATCTTCGAAAATAGCAGCAAACGGGATCGATTCATCTACGATTTTCTGAAGTATCGCAACATGGCTGAGTAAACAAGATAGCTCCCCTTTACTGAGCGTTGTCCCTTGAGTTGCTATCTGCAGGCGAATTGCTTCAGCTTCATTTAGATCCGGAGTTATTGCATCAAAAAATTCAAACGGGATAGCTTGAGAAGAAAACGCTTGATTGATATGAGCTCGCCTCTTTTCTTCAGTTAGTAAGCTTATAACGAAACATCTCATAATCTAACAACCATAATTCAATAGCATAATCTGCCAATGAGTATAATCGAATTAGTGAGCAGTCTACATCAGAGAATTTAACCACCATAGCTCGAGGAGCAGCGAAATCAAGTTCCATAGCTACACGATATATTTAACAAGCTAATACATTTACTTATGTTCAAAAACTGCTCATCTGGTATCATTGCTAGCCTTAAAAAACCTTAAAGGCATACCTAGAATGAAAAAGATTGCTATCTTTTGCCACAATTTTTATGCCAACGGAACGGTCAAAGTTGCGCTAACTCAAGCAGAGATCTTGCATGAAGCAGGGCAAGATGTGCATCTGTTTGTTTTCCAGCAAGAGGGGGATTTCCCTCCGCCAAAACACGTCACTATTCATTATGTTTACCCAAATCAGAAAGCATTAACTCTGAAACAACAGCAGCAGCGCTTAAAGCAATGTGTTGAGGATGTCGAAAACACCAAGGGTAAATTCGACCTATTTCTGTCCAACTCTACGGACTGCGATACCGTTGTGAGTGGTTGCAACTTTGAGCCCTGTTATTACTTTTGTCATTGCGCGTTAAAACAAGAATTAATCATGGAACTCAAACGAGGGCCGGTTCACTTCTATCGACGTTGGTCAAAAGCAAAAGCTTTGATTGGGAAAAATATCATTACAGTGTCTGAAGGTATTGCCGATGAGCTACGCAATACCCGCTGGCTCAAAGCTAAAAGTATTCAAGCTATTTATAATCCTTTTAGAATCGAAGAGATAAAACGTAAAGCATTAGAAGCAAACGATGAGATACCCAATGAGCCGTTTATGATCCATATTGGCCGGGTGACGCGACAAAAGCGCCTAGATATTCTGTTTAAAGCGCTGCAAGCTATGCCATCAGCCCCTAAGTTAGTATTGCTAACCAACAGGCCTGAACGCGCACGGAAAATTGCGAAAAAGTACAATGTTGAAAACCGCATTATCACGCCAGGTTTTCAATCAAACCCATACGCTTGGATAGCACGAGCAGAATTAATGCTGCTCAGCTCAGATTTTGAAGGTTTTGGCCTGGTGATTGCCGAGTCACTGATTTGTGGAACCCCTGTAGTCAGCACTGACTGCCCTTACGGTCCAAATGAAATTCTAACTGGAGAACTGGCTCAATATTTAGTCCCTCGCCGTCAGCCACAATTGCTAGCAGAAAAAGCATTAGCCTGTTTAGCTTCCCCTCCAATAATTAATAATCCAGAAATATTTAAAGTGATTAATAGTCAATATGTTGCGCAGCAATATATTAATCTAGCTAACCATTAATAAATCGAAAAATTATTACATCGAAAACAATTGAATTGCTTTTTAGCCATTCAATTGTTGCCTTTGTTACTTTCACTTATTAACACGTTAGAGTACAGCCTTATCAAAAAGAACCTCGTCGTTTAATTTTAGTTAAAAACGTTTAACTTACGCTACCAATTGGTTGCTTTAAATGTTTGAATTACGAAATAAAGCACTGAGCATAATTTAGACTATATTTTAGTGAGTATTTAATTATAATAGCGCCCCCAGAGTTTCTTATAACGCTAAACTCCTTTAATCGATGTCTATATACCTCATATGAAAAAACACAGCTTATCCGTTATTCTAATCACTAAAAATGAAGCCGATCGTGTTGAGGCTTGCCTTAAGTCGATCATAGATATAGCTGATGAAATCATTGTTCTAGACAGCGGTTCGACCGATGACACAGTCAATATCTGTCAACAGTACACCAACAACATCACCATAACTGACTGGCCAGGATTTGGTAAGCAGAAGCAACGCGCACTCGATAAAGCCACTTGCGACTGGGTATTATCTATTGACGCCGATGAGGCATTAGATGATGAGATGAAACAGGCTCTCATAGATCTATTGTCACAAGACAGCATCGAAGAAACGTCGTACCGCCTACCTTGGGGGGTCACGCTTTACGGCACGACCCTGAAACACGGCCGCAGCGCTCGTTCCGTTTTACGTTTGTTTCTTCGCCAAGGCTCTAGCTACACCCTTGATGAAGTGCACGAAACCGTGATACCGGCGAAAGGCTCAGTGGGTAAGCTTAAAGGCTTATTGTTACATTACACCCACAGAGATTATGGACACGGATTAAACAAAGCCGCTCAATACGCATGGCTTGGTTCGCAAAAGTATGCTCGTAAAGGCAAAAAATCAAAAGGATTAGCACTAGCTCTTCTTCGTGGTATGTGGACCTTTTTTCATATCTACTTTATTCGAAGAGGCTTCTTAGACGGCAGCGTAGGATTTATTGTTGCCATGACCTATGCACAGGTGAACTTTAATAAATATGTTGGACTGTGGTTATTGGAAAACAATCGGCACTAACTAATTAAGTTTTTACACTTACACTTGCGAAAAATGCATTAATGCACCATATAACAACTTGCTAAATTTAAACATTAACCTAACTCAGAAAAATAAATATCGTTTTCTTACATACTGGATACTTTAGTGAAAATATTAATTACTGGCGGTGCAGGATTTATTGGTTCTGCTGTTGTGAGATATATGATTAACAACACAAATGACTCCGTCATAAATCTTGACAAGTTAACTTATGCAGGCAATTTAGAGTCACTAGACGATGTTTCCCAAAATGAGCGTTATTTTTTTGAAAAAGTCGATATTTGTGATCAAGTTGAGCTAGAAAGAGTATTTAATCAATATCAACCTGACTGTGTCATGCATTTAGCTGCGGAGTCCCATGTAGACCGCTCTATTGATGGGCCAGCGGCCTTTATTCACACTAATCTACTGGGCACGTTCAACTTATTGGAAGTCTCTCGCCAATATTGGAATAGTTTACTACCAGAAAAGCAGGCTTCATTTCGCTTCCATCACATTTCAACTGATGAAGTCTATGGCGATTTGATAGGTACCGATGAGCTATTTACAGAGCAAACGTCTTATTCACCTAGTAGCCCATATTCAGCAAGTAAAGCGGGCTCCGATCACTTAGTGAGAGCGTGGGGGAGAACATATGGTCTTCCCGTTTTAGTCACAAATTGCTCAAACAATTATGGCCCATATCACTTCCCTGAAAAACTCATACCGCATGTTATTTTGAATGCACTACATGGAAAACCGTTACCAATATATGGTGATGGTAACCAGATCCGTGATTGGCTGTTTGTAGAAGATCATGCCAGAGCCCTATACACAGTCGTCACCAAGGGAGAAGTTGGTGAAACCTATAATATTGGTGGTCATAATGAGAAGCGTAACATTGAAGTAGTTCACACCATTTGTGCCCTACTGGAAGAGTTAGCACCAAACAAGCCTGATGGTGTCTCTCATTATCGTGATTTGATTACCTACGTAAAAGATCGTCCCGGTCATGACGTACGCTACGCCATAGACGCCACAAAAATTGCACACGATCTTGGCTGGACCCCTGTAGAGAGTTTTGAAACAGGTATTCGTAAAACAGTAGAGTGGTACTTAAGCAATTCATCATGGTGGCAACGGGTTATGTCTGGTGAATATCAGCTATCGCGCCTAGGTGAAGGAGAACAATAATGAAAGGTATCGTATTAGCTGGCGGTTCGGGCACCCGCCTTTATCCATTGACCCGAGGCACTTCAAAACAGCTACTACCCATTTACGACAAGCCAATGGTGTATTATCCAATTTCCACCCTAATGCTGGCTGGTATCCGTGAAATATTGATTATCACGACTCCAGAAGAGCAGTACAGCTTTCAGAGGCTGCTAGGAGATGGTTCTGATTATGGAATCAAACTGGAATATAAAGTACAACCTAGCCCTGATGGTCTAGCCCAAGCATTTATCATAGGCGAAAAGTTTATTGGTGATGACAATGTCTGCCTAGTCCTTGGTGATAACATTTTTTACGGTCAAGGCTTTAGTGAAATATTACTAAACGCCGCATCACGCCCACACGGTGCAACTGTATTCGGCTACCAAGTTAAAGATCCAGAGCGCTTTGGGGTTGTCGAGTTTGATGAACAAATGAAGGCCATTTCGATTGAAGAAAAGCCAATCAAGCCAAAATCAAATTATGCAGTCACTGGGCTATATTTCTACGATAACCGCGTCGTTGAGTGGGCAAAGCAAGTTGAACCTTCTGACCGTGGTGAGCTTGAGATTACCAGTCTAAATCAAAGGTACTTAGATGATGGCTCGCTTAGCGTCGAATTGCTGGGGCGTGGTTTTGCTTGGTTAGATACTGGTACTCATGAAAGCCTGCATCAAGCTTCTTCTTTTGTGCAAACCATTGAAAATGTCCAAGGGCTAAAAGTAGCTTGCCTTGAAGAGATCGCTTGGCGAAATGGCTGGCTTAGTGATGACGCCATGCTCAATATTGCTAAACCCATGTTGAAAAATGACTACGGCCAATATTTGGTCCATTTAGTTAACGAAAACAAGAGTAAAACTAAGTAAATGAAAGTATTAATCACCGGAAGTAACGGACAGGTTGGTCATAGCCTTCTTCGGCAACTTAGTCTGCGTGACGATATTGAGCTCTTTGCTTTAAATCGTAATGAGTTGGATATTTCATCACAAACGCAAGTTAACGAAGTGATATCAAGATTACTACCAGATGTGGTTATTAATGCAGCCGCCTACACCGCTGTTGATAGAGCTGAGAGTGATAGCGAACAATGCTTTGCTATTAACCGCGATGGAGCTAAATATCTCGCTCAAGCTTCAGAATCAATTGGTGCTTTATTGCTACATATTTCCACTGACTATGTATTTGATGGTGCAAAAGCGACGCCTTATATCGAGTCAGATAACACAAACCCAAAAACAGTATATGGTCAGAGTAAACTTGCTGGCGAGGAAGCCATTGCCAAACATTGTCAACACTATGCTGTTTTACGTACAGCTTGGGTATTTGCAGAACATGGTAACAACTTTGTCAAAACCATGCTAAAACTCGCTGAAAATCACCCAGAGCTGAATATTGTTGCAGACCAACATGGCGGCCCAACGTTTGCGGGAGATATTGCAGCAGCACTCGTTATCATGATGGATACTATGCTTCTTCAAAATAAAAATCTCAGTGGTATCTACCATTTTTCAGGTATGCCATATACAACTTGGCATGACTTTGCCGATGCCATTTTTAATATTGCCGAAGTGCAAAGGATAATTAAGCGTCCAGTACTTAATTCCATCACCTCTGCACAATACCCAACTCCCGCTCCAAGGCCTGCGAACTCTCGCCTTAATTGCCAACATATAGAGCAGGTTTTTAGTATTAAACCAAGCAATTGGAAAGATGCCTTAAAATTATTACTTGAACCTAGCCAGGCGTAGACACAATGAAAATAATCGACACGAAAATTCCTGATGTAAAGATCATCGAACCCCAAGTATTTGGTGATGATCGCGGGTTTTTTATGGAAACCTGGAATCAGAAACAATTTGAGAAACTGGTAACGGGCAAGCCAACCCCGTTTGTACAGGATAATCACTCTAAATCCAAACAAGGCATCTTACGAGGATTGCATTACCAAACCGAACAAACCCAAGGCAAACTAGTGCGCGTGGTTTCTGGTGAGGTGTTTGATGTTGCTGTCGACATCCGAAAAGACTCTGCGACATTCGGCCAATGGGTCGGTATGTATTTATCGGCTGAAAATAAGCGTCAACTCTGGATACCAGAAGGGTTTGCCCATGGATTTTATGTCACGAGTAAAGAAGCTGAGTTTGTTTATAAGTGTACCGATTATTATCACCCACAGAGTGAAGTTTCAATCCACTGGAATGATCCACAAATTGGGATCGAATGGCCACTAAATAGTGAACCAATATTATCAGATAAAGATAAGTTTGGACGTAATCTCCAAGATTATCTAGCAAAATAAAATATAGTTCGATAGTGAACGATGCTGGCTCAACATTTAAACAATAAAATGGTATCTATTTGTGAAATTATTAGTAAAAATAAAAGAACACATAAGTAAATATAAAAAACTGAAAGAGATAAAAAATAATAAATGTTTTATTGATAAAAACTCAAAAGCATATAAAAATGATTTTGGTGGTTCAAACTATATTGGCCGTTCAAGTACCGTAGTAGATTGCAATGTAGGCTTTGCTACATACATCGGTGCAGGTAACTTTTTATTAAACGTTAAATTCGGAAAATTTTGCAGCATTGGAAACAACATTAAAGTTGTTTTTAGCAATCACCCCATAAACTATGTATCAACACATCCGGCTTTCCATAGAGGAAAACATCCTGTAATGGTTAAGACTGAGCTGTGTTTTATTGATAAAGGCATACCTTTGTTTAATAGAGCGGGAAATAGTGAATATTCTTGCATTATAGGAAATGATGTATGGATAGGTGATAATGTGACAATTATGGACGGCTTATCAATCGGCGATGGTGCCATAATTGCTGCAAATGCTGTCATCACAAAAAATATAGAACCCTATAGCATAGTGGGAGGAATTCCTGCAAAACATATCAGATATAGATTTAAGCCTGAAGAAATAGAGCAACTACTTAAAATAAAGTGGTGGGATAAAGATCTAGATAAAATCAAGAGCATATCAGATCAATTTGATGATATCGAAAACTTTTTGAACAACAATAGATCTGCCAACTCTCATTAAAAACGGAAGATCAAATCATCATTCACTTATTAAAAATAGCAAACCTCAACTCCCTACAGTTACTATTTTCCAAGTGTAAATCCTTTATTAAATATGGGGTTTTAATGAATCTAATATATGAAGGGGACAACGATAAATCAAGTAGTAAATCAAGTTTAGATGCTGACCCATTAGTTATGTTAGCGATATTAAGTAGCGGGGTAACTTTAGCTTCTAAATTGGCCCACTTATATCGACATTTAAATTTCTTATATTTTGATGTTGGAGCTCCAACAACATTCATCCCATGCTGCCGATACAAGAGTAACGGCTTATCTATGTAACGAATTGCATCAAAAAGAGATGCGATGACAGCTACGCACTCATCATGATATTTAAACAATGTCTTGTAGTTTTTGGCGATTCTAGCTAAAGGCTTGTTAATTACTGCCGCACACCCAGTAACCGTATTGCGGATTAACAAATCTGCCACATTTGAGGTGGAACCATCGACACCTATATAATCTATAAAAGAATCACATACCTCTTCCAGTTCCTTAGCGACAACTTTTAAATCTGAATAAATAAGTACAGGACTGTGATGGCCTACAAGCCCCATATCACTGATAAACTTAGAAATGATAGAGAGTTTTTCAGGTAACCAAACATCGTCCTGATCGCAAAAAGCCATGAAATCGGATGTTGCCAACGTAGTTAAGTAAAAGAAGCTATCTCTAACACCAAGATTACCTTTTCCATAATTTATAAATAATCGGCTTCATTATCTATCAACATATCCAAGTAAAGAATTTAGCTCGTAACGTTCTAATATCTCATCGCTCAACGGCTGGAGCTCTTCATCTTGACATATAAAACCTTCTAATTCCTCATAGAAATTATCACCAGAAATAACGAATACTCGTTTTTCATTATAAAAATCATATTTTTTTACATCCGCATTATTGGTAATAATCCTTTTATTTAGATATAATGCCTCAATAACACGAACTGTGAGTCCGACTTGTTCACCTTGATTAATATCGATTATAAAATCAGAATCATTTAGCATAACAATATATTCATTATATGGAATACCCTCCCTAATTAATAGTTCGAGAGCAACGCTAGTGGGCTCCTTATTATCTACCACTAATATCTTATTTCCTTTCCCCTTAAACTGAAGTCTGTTAATCTTAAAAAGAACTTCAGACCGACCCTTATCATAACCAACAAAAAAAAGACCATATTCACAATCTACCTTCGCTTCAGGAAGTATATCCGAATTTATAACTTGCGGATGATATTCAAGTTTATAATCAGAAGCATCCTTTCGATCAAATGTAACAACTTTTATTTTTGCAAATTTCAAAAAGTTAACATACTTAATCAACTTTCTATTATTCAATATAGGATTCCAAAGCCAAACCGTCATATTTCGATTCCTTTGCTTAACGATTATTTTAAACAAATCATTAAATGAATCGATACCAAAAAGGAATACTTTTTCATCTTTAGTCTTTGAGAGGGTTAATACAATCAAACAAAATAATGATACAATTCGCTTTCCAAATATCCTATAAATTATATCAAGTTTAGACTTAGTGTATACGTCGACACAAAAACAAACACCTGTTAGATTACTGTTAAAAAAATATTCCTTCGAAAGGAAATAGTTGTTATAGATGACTTTCATTCATTTACCATCACATTTTTTAGACAAAGGGGGAGCTACACTCTATTTATTCCATTATCGAGATAACTTTTTACCAATACTTTCAATGACGACTCATAAAAACAGTATAGCTCAATCGAAATTTTGTTTTATGAGCTATATTTTCTTTTTCGAGTTGCTCCAATGGTTGATACAACTGCCGCTCGCATACAAATAGAGGGAGCTAGGCTGAAAGATTGGATACGGTGTATCCAAGGATTCTCATAAAATCATCAACAAGTTCATTCAACTCAACACATTTTTCCCAAAGCAAATAATGACTAATATAACAGGCTATCTCACTGAGCAGTAAAGTGTAACCTTTTCTCTTTTTAGTAATTTCAGGTGCTGCCTATCTGACATAATAAAGCTTTCTTCCTATGCATCTACAGCACTGAAAAACTCAAATTCAACACCTGCTTTAGGCATTTTTCGCACTAAACGACGGGCGAGCTGCCATCACAAGAACTGTAAAGGTAGCTCCCCTACAAGCAAGACAGAGAATCTATTTATGCTTCTTGTTATAGTTCGATTGTTTAACCTGTTTAAACAATCGATAAACCTCTGCAGAAAGCTTACTAAATAGACCTAACTTTGTTTTATTTTTACGCTTGCCAATCACCGATGCAGCGGTACTTCTAGATACGAGTTTCGGATGGTAACTGTACAATGTTTGCTTTGTACGCCATTCATTATCCATAAAGTCATCTACAGGCTCAAAAAAACCATCGACCTGATTTAGATAATTCAGGGCCGCTTCCGGAGTTATAGCGTAAGCCGAGGTGCCACATGCCCCTTTCAGGTTTGAAATCAATTTGTACTGTTCATCAATAGGCTCTATATCAGCAAATTTCCTTTCAAAAACATTACCCAATTTCACAACACCATATTTGTGCGTTAATGACTCAATATTTTCTAACTGATTTTTTAGATCGCCAAATAACTCTAAGTTATCTTCCAGAATTAAAAACACCTCGTTATCAGCAAGACACTGCTTCCATAAAGAGATGTGGCTAGCAAAGCACCCTAATTCAGGAATGGTTAACTCATAGCCCTTATATCTCTTAGTCTTTCCACTATCGTAGAGTGAAAAAATACTATGCTGTGGTTCTTCTCTGATATTTTCAGCATCAAAAAAGGAAAAAGGAACCTCTTTTAGGGCTTGTGTCACCTTTTTATGTCGCTCTACAGAGGTTTTTAAACTAATAACAAAAACTTTCATTCTCTAACTCACCTGATCTCAACTGATGCGACTTAGTACTGAGCACCAACCTAAGAACATCAAATTGCTTTATTCTAATTAAACTTCCAATAACCTAACTTTTTGCGCATCTTAAGATGACGCAACAAATTCATCGGTTTAGGCTTAAGATTTTCAATACCATTTTCAATCAGCTTGTCAGTTGCTGCGAGAACGCGCTCACTCGACTGACCATCTCGAAACGGGTGGATATCATTACAATACAGCTCAATTTCAGCCATGAGTTCTGGCGGACGACTCAACACCTTTTCTAACGCAGGCTCAATATCTTCAAGCGCTTCAACATTAACTAGATGGGAGCTATTGGTCTGATTGTTAAACGTCACTACAGGTTTACCCTGCAGCAGGAACATAATCAAAATCGATGAGGTGTCGCATAACATCACATCTGCTGCTTTCAATAGCGGTAACACATTATCCGTTTCAACAAACGTCAAATTATCACTTTCAAGCGCTTTATATTTATCAACAATATCTTGATTCATCTTGGGGTGGAACTGCACCAACCAACGCCACTTTCCTTGCTGTGACAATGTTTTTATTTGCTCATAAACTACTGGTGCACAAGATAAACTACGAGAAAATGTTGAACAAAAAAGTATAACAGGTCGGGAATCGCCCTCTACATCATAGGGACGCTCTAAGCCTTGTTGAAACATAGGATCCAGCGTCGGCCAGCCTGTTTCAGCAACCTTAAAGGTGCCAAACTTTTCGGCAAGCTCTTCAAAAGGCAACGTCGTTGCAGGCCCTTGAGTGCAGTAGAGATCGAAACAATCACGAATTTCAAAGTGGTCTTCACGACCTCTATGGTTCATTTTTCCCGCGTTAAAACCATGAAATACACCGACTTTAATCCCAGGAATAAAGCGGGGAACCACATTACCAGGAACGAATACCGCATCAGGCTTCCAAGATTTAACTTCTTCAATGGTTAACAATTGCTTCTCTGTTGCAGTCAAGAAGACAGGATCGACCTCATTGCCCTCTAGAAACCAACAGGCTTCATCGCCTCTCGCCTGTATTACAGCTTGCAACGGCCTTAACATCGCATATGAATAATTTTGCGCTATGTATAATAGATAACGTTTGTTGTTTGCACTCACAACAATTCCCCTCACAAACTCTTCAATGTTTATTTAACCAATGCCAAATATTCTTGAGCAATCCGTGCCGCTTGTACTTTTGCTAAAATATCGACTTCTGCCAACTGTGGCGGTGAAACTAAAACTTCATCTAATTTATCAGCTAGCGCTTGTGGATCACGCCGTGGAACCAAAAATCTAGCTAACTCTCCAGTCATGATCTCCTTCGGCCCATGAGGACAATCGGTACTGACGACTGGCGTTCCACAGGCTAATGATTCAATCAAAACCGTTGGCAAACCTTCAAAATCTGAACTTAACACTAATGCCTTGGCGCTTTTTATCCATGGGAATGGATTAGACTGAAACCCAGGAATAATCACTCTATGTTCAACACCGAATTTCTTCGCGGCCTTTAGTGCCTTTTTTGGGTTGTGACATAAGAGCACCACCGGGATTTGGCTTTCCATTGCTGCAATGGACTGAAACAGAATGTCATGACGCTTCTGCTTCACATAGCGGCCAATATGGATCAAGTAATCGTTATTAGGGATCCCTTGCGCCTCTTGTTCTGATAGCGCATTAATATCACCGAACTCAAAGGGATTATAGATACATTGGATAGACGCGGGTTTAATCCGCTTAGTCTGCAAAATCTCATCAGCAATACCTTGAGATACCGTCACTAAATGCTGGCCATTGAGTGACTTTTTAGCCTTAAGCTTCTTCAGGTATGCAAAGGGGCCCTGTTTTGCATATCGAGCCAACTCCTCTTCAACCGAGGCATGTACCACCACAAACAGCGGTGAAACCTTAGTTTTGATCATTAATCGATTGGTTTTATCTAAATTTGAAAGAAATAGCTCAAACTTTCCAACGTCCGCCTCTATCTCCTCAATCTTATGTTTTAATCGAGCAGCTGCATGCTTCGTTCTAAATGCTCGATCAAAATCTCGATCATTTTTAGCAAAACAAACATGCACGGGCAAACTACTTGGAATATCAAAAGCTACATTGTCAGTCATGACTAAGAAATGAGGCTCATGCCCTAATTCTGTAAACTCTTTAGCCAGTGTCAGCATGACTTTTTCGGCGCCACCACCCGCTAGACTATCAATAGCGATTGCAATTCTCATGACTGCACTCCAAATTTTTTTCGGTATAAATCAGTGATAATATCCATGCCTATATCTAGGCCATTAATGCATTTGCACTGGGCTAAAGCACTCTCTAGTTTGGCTAGATTTTCCACCCTAATTAATTCAGTAAGCCCAGCTAACATCAGCACCGCATTACTATCACTGCACACGGTTAAGCCACGCTCTTTACAGACTTTAAGCCGATAGTTCTGATCTTTCGATACTGCTACGGATAATGTGGGTTTCTTTAATGCTATAGCCTGCAACAAAGTGTCGCCGCCACTTAATACGGCAACTTTAGCAGCATCAAGCAGATCGATAAAATCACCATGATTTAACTCATCTATCGCTGTAACACCTTCAGCATCAAACATCGTATTAGGGTAGTTTGGCCCATATACCATAACGCACGGGATCCTTGTCGCTTGATAGATATCAGCGGCGGCACGTGCAAACTCTTCCACAATATAGCCCTGCTTATTTGTGTGACCACCAGACCCTGTATTGAGCAGAATGAATCCACCAGCACTTAGATTGTATTCCTTTAACAGCGCCGCTTGACGCTCTGAATTGGGGTTTACAAATATGGGACCAATAACCGTCGGCTCAGGCTTATCGATTAACTTCAGCTTTAAACGATCAAGCCAACTAATGGGGCCAATAACAAATTCAGGTTGCACGACCCAATGACTATCCGTCACTCGTGCGCGCAATACTTTCATGCCACGACTTCGCTTACGCTTATGTTGACTCAGAAAAATAACTTTCGCGCCCAACTTATTGGCATGAGTCAGTTGAGAGCGGCGACCCGATGCGTCAAAGATGACAAAGTCGGGTTGAAAGAATGACATAAAATCATTGACCGCTTTGATATTCTTTGTCGGCGTATCGTCTAAAAGTGCCGCTGGATAGGGGCAAGTCGATGCATAAGGCGCGTGACGACTCAAAATGAATTGAATTGTCGCATTAGGCCAACGGCGCTTAACTTCATTTGCAACGATCAAGGAGCGCATATACTCCCCCATACCTTCGGCTGAAGATACAGGTACAAATAAAAATTTTGGAGAGGCTAGGGTCATTGACTCAACTCATCAGACTGCAAAGAAGCATTGGGTTGGTAGGCATACTAACAAAAATTACCCGGCAGAGGGTTGCAACAAAGGATCTAACTGCTCAATAACTTGTTCAACACTGATCAATGCCATCAAATGCTCACCTTTAGCTCTTGTGCCCCAAGGGATCTCACCTTGCTTCTGCTCGGTGATGACCTGATCATAAACACTCACCACCGAGTCCAAACAAGTATAAGGCCCTGTGCGACCAGGATTTGAATGGGCATATAGCCCAATCACTGGTGTACCTTGGGTCACCGCCATGTGCGCTGGGCCGGTATCCGGCGCCAATACTACACTTGCTTGCTTGAGTATCGCCAATAATTGCAATAAAGAGGTGTTACCCACTTGGTTTTCTAGTGTCGATTTTGCCGCTGCTTGTATATTTTCAGCAAGCTCACGCTCCAGTGGCGTAGGTCCACCGCATAGCATGACTCGGTAACCTTTTTCGGCGGCATAGTCAGCGACAGCAGCATAGCGTTCAGGTAACCAATTACGCTCAGCCTTACTCGCCGCCGCGCAAATAACCATAACTTTACTTCCGTCAGGAATAAGCGCTTGAGCAAATTCGGTATCTGCTGCTGGTACTGGAATATTCCAACGCGGAGCGATGTCGGTAACGCCTACGGCTTTGGCAAAGCCCATGAAACCATCTAAAACGTGCGGTGTTGCCTGAGGTTCAATATGGTGGTTTGTCACTAGCCACTGGCCTTCTTTGGCTCTAAAGCGATCGAAGCCAATACGAGTTTTAGCAGAGATAGCTAATGAGGCAATCGTCGCGCGCAGGGCGATCTGCATATGCAGTAACACATCAAACTTGCGACCTTTTAACGCATGCTTAAGATTAAAATAGCTGCGCCAGCCCTGTGATTTATCAAAAATCACAAACTCCACCCCTTCAAGGTGCTTAAGCAGTTGATATTCAATCTTACCCAAGATCCAAGTAATTTTTAGTTGTGGATAGCGACGCTGAATCGCCTGCACCATTGCCACCGCATGGCAAACATCACCAATTGCTGACAACCTTAATAGGCATAAAGACTCTGCATTGCTTAAATCTATGCTGTTTGATTTAGCGTTCTGATTGTCACTTGAAGTAGATAAGCTCATTAGTGCTCGAAGGTTATTTGGCGCAATCTACCGATCTTAATGTAGAATGCCTGCAGGTTCCACGCTTTAGCTTACAATTCTATCTATGAAGTTTAAAAAAACCGCCAAAGGCAGCATCGCTTATTGCCACAATACGCCACAAGATATCGAACCAACTTGGTTTGGTGCCGATTTTTGGCGCGAAAAATCTGCAGTAACAGGCTCATCAAAAGGCCGTTATACCACTTGGTTCGTCGACGCGAGTTGCATTGCTAGCGAACAAAATCAGTGGGTGCTTCGCCACTACTATCGTGGTGGTTTGATAGAAAAAATCAGCCGTGACCAATATCTATTTACCGGTTTAGAAAAAACTCGCGCGGTAGCAGAACTCGCCTTATTAGAAACCCTGTACCAGCAAGGCTTTGCAGTGCCTAAGCCAATAGCGGCAAACGTCGAGCGCTCAGGTCTATTCTATCGTGCAGATTTAATCATAGAGCGAGTGGAAGGTGCTGAAGACTTAGTCGCGAGACTGAGTACAACCACTATGACCACTGAGCAGTGGCAAACTCTCGGTGAAGCGATTGCAGAGTTTCATCATCACGGTGTTTACCATGCCGATCTTAATGCAAAGAATATTCTTATTTGCGATGACAAGTTTTACTTAATCGATTTTGACCGCGGCGAACTTAGAAAGCCAAATACTCAATGGCAGCAAGCAAACATGAGCCGTTTACTACGCTCCTTTAGAAAAGAACTTAGTAAACTAGCAACGCTGGCATTTACCGAAGAAAATTGGCTGCAACTGCATCAGGCCTATCAAGCCAAGCTCAACCTATTATCTAGCTGAATCAATTGTCTAGTTGGATCAAAAAAGGTCTGCATTAATTGCAGACCTTTTTACACTCTATTCGTTCTGGTTATCGCTCTTAGCTCAAGCAGCCCTAGTCAGCTCAAAATATTTACTGAAGCCATGCTCTAACAGAGATTATGCCCTGCTGCGAATAAACGCCTCCACCATGGCCATCTGCTTTTGTAGTGAGCCTCTGTTTTGTGCCACAACATCTTTTGCCGCTTCACTCGCCTGACTATAGGCTGTTTTATCTTCGAATAAATGGATCAAGTTTTGTGCTAACGCTTCAGATGAAGCAACTACTTTTAATCCACCAGCCGCTTCGAGTAACTCAGTGATCTCATTAAAGTCACGGTAATGTGGCCCCATCATCACAGGTAATCCCATTGCTGCAGGTTCCAGCGGATTATGACCGCCATGCACAATAATCGAGCCACCCACAAAGGCTTGATCGGCGGCGCCATAAAAGGTCAGTAACTCGCCCATAGTGTCACCCAACAACACCTGTGTACTTCCTAAAACCGGGTCACTAATACTGCGCCGTGCAAGAGTTAACCCTGCCGACTTAATCGCTTGTGCCGCCGCATCAAACTGCTCAGGATGGCGAGGAACCATCACCATGAGCGCATCTGGGTCGCAAGCTAGCAGTTGTTTATGGGCTTGAATTAACGCCTCAAACTCGCCAGGATGCACAGAGCCTGCCACCCATACCGGTTTATTGGTCGCCAGCCATTGCTCACGTAATGATTTAGCGCTGTCGATACGCTGTTTATCAATACTGATATCAAACTTCAAACTGCCACACACTGTTACTTTGTCACTGGCTACACCTAAGGCGATAAAACGCTCGGCCGCTTGCTGCGACTGCGCCGCAATGGCATCGAGCTGCTTTAACATAGGCGCTGTGAGTTTATGGTACTTTTGGTAAGAATCGGCCGATTTTTGCGACAAACGCGCATTAGCTAATAGGACGTTAGCGCCCGATAGCTTGAGATAGTGGATCAAGTTTGGCCAAAGCTCTGTTTCCATGATGATGCAGTATTTAGGTGCAACTTGTTTTACAAAACGCTTGGCACACCATGCCAAATCAAAAGGCAAGTAACAGTGCTGCACACTATCACCAAAGGCGCGAGTGACCTCGGCAGAACCTGTTGGGCTAGTTGTGGTAATGGTAATAGTTAGCTTAGGGTGCTGCTGCTGGATCTGTTTAATTAGCGGAATCGCCGCTAAGGTCTCCCCCATTGATACTGAATGGACTAAGAGGTCGGTCCGATTTAATTTTTTAAAGCCGAAGCGCTCTGCCCAGCGACCACGGTAGTCCTTACTTTTAAAGGCGCGTACAGCAAGGTAAACCAACAATAGAGGACTAATTAAGTATAGGGCTATCGAATAAAGGCTGCGATTCATGAAATTGGGTACTTTCGTGAGTTTTACTTGAAGAATTAAGCTAATGCTAACATGATAGTCGCAGCTTAACGTAATTACACTCGTGTGATTTAAACAAGATGGCGCACAAGGAAAGGCCCTTAAATAGCCTATTACGTGCCGACTTAACCATTATACTGGATATTAATCATTTAGGATGAATATGAAGACCCGTGACAAAATCGTACAAGCCAGTTTAGAGTTGTTTAATGAACACGGCGAAAGAACTATCACAACCAATCATATCGCCGCCCACCTAAATATCAGTCCCGGTAACCTTTATTATCACTTTCGCAATAAAGAAGACATCATTCGCTCAATCTTCAGCCTTTATGAGCAACACCTAGAATCAGGCTTTCAGCCTTATATCGATAAAGAGGTTGATGTTGACCTGTTAATTGGCTACTTCGATGCGATGTTTTACACCCTATGGCAGTTTCGCTTTATGTATGCCAACCTTGCAGACATCCTTAGTCGCGATGAAACCTTAAAAAATCGTTATCTTAAGGCGCAGCAAGACGTATTGGCACGCTCGACGGGTGTACTAGAAAAACTAAACCATGATGGCTTTCTCGCAGTCCATCAAGAAGATATAAAACCACTGGCCGATACAATTAAGATGCTAGTCAGCTTCTGGATCAGCTACAAACTCACTCAGACCCAATCAAATATTGGCTCAATCACTAAAGAGTCGCTATACGAAGGTTTATTACGTGTGATTATGCTGTTTAAATCCTATGCAACGCCAAGCTCGCAAGCCACGTTTGTGAGGCTAGAAGAGCATTACCGCTCGCAAATGCTTTAATCCTCAAGTGAGCAAATCAAGCGTATAGGCCATAATCTATACGCTAAAAATCACCACCGCATAGCCTCATAATTGTCGCCACCCACCGGCAAAAGTTACCCACAGGTAACACATTAGTTTATCTAATGTTACTTCAAGCTATCCCCTAATCTAAATAATCCCTTGCTATACCTTAAAAAAAAGGCTGTAGAGCCGCGTAAATTAAGGTTAAAATGCCGCCACTCCAATACTCAAAATAATGCTAATTAAGGAGAATAAAGGTGCCTAAGACCTCATTCTACAACCAGATAAATCAACAGCTTGCTGACGTAAAAGCCGAAGGCTTATATAAAAGCGAACGCGTCATTGTTTCTCCTCAACAAACGGCAATTGAAGTCAATGGCGATAAAGTCATCAATTTTTGCGCCAATAACTACCTTGGCTTGGCCAATCACCCAGAACTCATCAAAGCTGCTCAAGGCGGTCTCGATGCCCACGGTTTTGGCATGGCATCTGTGCGCTTTATTTGTGGAACTCAAGATATCCATAAGACACTTGAGGCAAGCCTTAGCGAATTCTTAGGCATGGAAGACACCATTCTTTATTCTTCGTGCTTCGATGCTAACGCGGGTCTGTTTGAAACCTTATTGAGTGCCGAAGATGCCATTATTTCTGACGCGCTAAACCACGCCTCTATCATCGATGGTGTGCGTCTTTGTAAAGCTAAGCGTTTCCGTTATGCCAACAACGACATGGCCGATCTTGAAGCGCAGCTAAAAGCAGCTAAAGAAGCGGGCGCACGCAACATCATGATCGCCACTGACGGCGTATTCTCAATGGACGGCGTTATCGCCAACCTAAAAGGTGTGTGTGATCTGGCCGACCAGTACGGCGCACTGGTCATGGTTGATGACTCACACGCTGTGGGCTTTGTTGGTCAAGAAGGTCGTGGTACTCACGAGTATTGTGAAGTGATGGACCGCGTCGACATTATCACTGGCACATTAGGTAAGGCTCTTGGTGGGGCTTCAGGTGGATTCACCTCAGGTAAGAAAGAGGTGATCGACTGGTTGCGTCAACGTTCTCGCCCTTATCTATTCTCAAACTCATTGGCCCCTTCAATCGTCACCGCCTCTATCCACGTACTTGAAATGCTCAAGTCTGGCCAAGCGCTACGTGAAGCGGTTTGGGAAAACAGTCGTTACTTCCGTGAAAAAATGTCTGCTGCAGGCTTCACCCTTGGTGGGGCTGACCATGCAATTATCCCTGTGATGATTGGCGATGCAAAGCTGGCTGGTGATTTTGCTAACCGTCTATTAACTGAAAACATCTACGTCATCGGTTTCTCTTTCCCTGTGGTACCAAAAGGCCAGGCACGTATTCGTACGCAAATGTCTGCAGCCCACACTAAAGAGCAGATTGACAAAGCGATTGAGGCCTTTACCCGTATCGCCAAAGAGATGGGCATTATCAGCTAAAATTAAACCTGTAGGGCTACGTATGTAGCCCTTCTTGAATGACATTTAGCAAGCTGCAAACGCTAGCTTGTAATAGGTTATAAAATGAAAGCACTGAGCAAATTAAAGCCTGAAGAAGGCATCTGGATGGTTGATGCGCCTAAGCCAGAAGTGGGCCATAACGATCTACTGATTAAAATCCGTAAAACGGCTATTTGTGGTACCGATGTTCATATCTATAACTGGGACGAATGGTCGCAAAACACGATTCCAGTGCCTATGGTTGTTGGTCACGAATATGTCGGCGAAGTCGTTGGTATGGGCCAAGAGGTTCGTGGCTTTACTATTGGCGATCGCGTATCTGGCGAAGGCCATATCACTTGCGGCCATTGCCGTAACTGCCGCGGTGGACGTACTCACCTATGCCGTAACACCTCTGGTGTGGGTGTAAACCGTGAAGGTGCCTTTGCAGAGTACTTAGTTATTCCGGCCTTTAACGCCTTTAAAATCCCAGATGATATCTCGGATGACTTAGCATCTATCTTCGATCCATTTGGTAACGCTGTTCACACTGCACTGTCATTTGATCTAGTCGGTGAAGACGTGCTAATCACGGGCGCAGGTCCAATAGGTATCATGGCTGCGGCCGTTTGTCGTCACGTAGGTGCGCGCCATGTGGTGATTACTGACGTCAACGAATACCGTCTAGAATTGGCAGAGAAAATGGGCGCTACCCGCGCCGTTAACGTTGCCAAAGAAAGCTTAGAAGATGTAATGCAAGAACTTGGCATGACTGAAGGCTTTGATGTTGGTCTTGAGATGTCAGGTGTGCCAAGTGCATTCCACTCTATGCTCGATACCATGAACCATGGCGGCAAGATTGCTATGCTAGGTATTCCAGGTGGCGAAATGGCTATCGATTGGAGCAAGGTGATCTTTAAAGGCTTAATCATTAAAGGCATTTATGGCCGTGAAATGTTTGAGACTTGGTACAAGATGGCCAGTCTTATCCAATCAGGCCTAGATATCTCGCCAATCATCACTCACCATTACAGTATTGATGAGTTCCAACAAGGTTTCGATGCAATGCGTTCAGGCCAATCTGGTAAAGTTATCTTAAACTGGGATTAAATTATTAGCCTGTTTAACTTTTAATCTGTTAAACATAACGCTAATTATTGACTCTACAAAGGGGCTGTAATACGTCATTGCGAGTATTCCATCCCCGTTATATCTATCAAACAATACAGGTTTACTATGTCAGCGTTTCAACACCTTAGCGTTAATCAACTTATCCAGATGCAAGCAGAATCAAGTGAGCTGCAAATCGTCGATATCCGAGATGCGGCAAGCTATGAAGCAGGCCATATTACTGGCGCGGTTAATCTAACCAATGACAACTTGGCCCACTATATTAGCGATGCCGATATGGATCTGCCGCTCATAGTAGTTTGCTATCATGGAATTAGTAGCCAAAGTGCAGCGACCTACCTCAATGAGCAAGGCTTTGATGACGTCTTTAGCTTAGATGGCGGATACAGTGCCTGGCACCAAGCCAACCTATAAACCAGCGTGAGGGTAAATTAATGATCGAGATTGGCAGGCTCCCCAATAGCCGAGCAGCGCAGGCTCTCATTGACTACCTAAAAGGGCTTCACATTGACTGCGAACTGATGCCAACCGAGCAAGGTGTGGCACTGATGATCCATGACCAAAATCACTTCGACAGAGCCCACCGTGAATACCAAGCCTTTATTCATAACCCCTATGACGAAAAGTATCTCGCAGCATCTTGGGAAAATGGCGATACTCACACCAAGCTTGATTACGGTAATCCGAGTCTGCAACTCGTTAGCCAGTTTATAACAGGGGCCGGCCCGCTGACTCTGCTCGTCTTTTTTACCTGTGTCGTCATCTATGCTGCAATGAGTCTTGGGTTTGCCAACCCTATTTTTGAACAATTATCATTTTTCGGTGCGACACCTTCAGCAACGCTAAGTGAGTTTTGGCGGATCTTTACTCCCAGCCTAATGCACTTCTCCGCCATGCATATTATCTTTAACTTGCTGTGGTGGTGGTACCTGGGTGGCAAGATAGAAAATAAAATCGGCTTTACCCCGCTGTTTATTCTGCTCATCGTTGGCGGTACTCTGCCTAACATCTTGCAATACTATATGGCAGGGCCAAACTTCGGCGGATTGTCGGGGGTAGTCTATGCTGTTGTCGGTTACACGTGGATAATGGGAGTTAAGCGGCCAGAATCAGGTATTGGGCTTCCACCAGCTTATATCGGTTTTATGCTTTTATGGCTGGTACTGGGCTTCACCGACATGTTTGGCTTGTCTATCGCTAACGGGGCACATCTTGGTGGTCTGCTTGTTGGCGTTATTCAAGGGTTTATTGACAGTAAATCCCGCAAGTTTTAGCCGTAACTATAGCTTAAGAGGCTTGACGTGATGTTAAAGCACGCACTCAGCGTGAATATCACCTTTATACAGACAGCTAACATATAGCCCGCTCCTTGCGGGCTAACAATCATCACCACTTAACAAAGAATACAGCAGCAAGCTTTATTCATATTAAGCCCTAAGCCATCTCAAGTACTTTTGTAACTAATTTACTGATCCCAGAGTGCGCCTCAACAATATTACTGGCCAACATATAGGCTGGGGTACTCACAACTTTGTGTTGCTCATCAACCACAATATCATCAACAGAAACGGCATGATGCTGTCCGCCTTGCTGTTCAAAGGCTGCTGCAGTGCCCTCATCTGAACCAATCGTGCCACATACTCCTTGGCCGTACAGTTTCGGGATCATAATTGGCGAGATACAGATAAAGCCCACCGGCTTATGCGCGCTGGCAAATTGTGAAATAAAGCGTTCAACACTCGGCTCAACCGAATGTTCAGCCCCTGTTACCGCAAAATCACATAAGTTCTTGGCTGCACCGAAACCACCGGGGATCACCAAAGCGTCAAATTCGTTAATATTCAGTTCGTCTACAGCTTTAATTTCACCACGAGCAATTCTTGCTGACTCCACTAAAACATTGCGGCTTTCGCCCTCTTGCACTTCGCCAGTTAAATGATTCACTACATGGTATTGAGGGATATTAGGCGCGAAACATTGATAACTTGCACCGGCTTTAGTGATCTCCAATAACGCTAAAACTGATTCATGTAACTCAGTGCCATCATAAACGCCGCTACCACTCAAAAGAACTGCTACTTTTTTCATTAAAAAGCCTCTTTATATATCATATTGTTTTAACAAATTTGTAATAAACCGCTTGATCAGATTATTTATCATGCTAAGTTAGGTCAACACTTTATCAAGTGAATAATATTTAACCAAGGAATGGGTTCAAAATACGCATAAAAATAAAAAGTCCACATAATTAGTTCAAATAGCCAAAATAAAACTCACTTCACACATTTAATTTTATCGGCTATTTTTCAACAACTTAAGAGCTACCGCTCTCACTCCTCTTTTTTATCAAGATCGAGTTACCCTGTTCCATTCACAGAGTTATCCACAGGCTGTGTAACATTTTTACGTGGCCGAAATTGCCCTTATATGGCATGCTAGCGCCATCATCGAATACCGATAAACGAATACTAAACTATGCCTAAAATTGCCGATAACCCTTTAATTCTTGTGGATGGTTCTTCTTACCTTTACCGCGCTTACTATGCACCACCTCACCTAACGAATTCTAAAGGGGAAGCAACCGGTGCCGTCTACGGCGTAATCAATATGCTTCGCAGCCTGATTAACCAATATAAGCCATCACAAATGGCTGTGGTGTTTGACGCAAAAGGCAAAACATTCCGCAACGACATGTATTCAGAATACAAGGCTCAGCGCCCGCCAATGCCTGATGATCTGCGCAATCAGATTGAACCACTACACAGAATCATTAAGGCGCTCGGTTTACCTCTAGTGTGTATTTCAGGGGTTGAAGCCGATGACGTGATTGGTACTATCGCAACTCAAGCAAGTAAAGAGGGTCGCGCGGTTCTTATCAGTACTGGTGATAAAGATATGGCGCAGTTAGTTGATGATAATGTCACACTAATCAATACCATGACCAACACCATCATGGGGCCTACAGAGGTTACCAAAAAGTTTGGCGTCGGTCCGGAATTAATCATCGACCTATTAGCCTTGCAAGGTGATAAAGCCGATAACATTCCAGGTTTACCTGGTGTGGGAGAGAAAACTGCGCTGGCAATGCTAACCGGAGCGGGGAGTGTTGAACAGATTTTAGCGGCTCCAGAGAAAATGCCTGAACTCGGATTCCGTGGTTCTAAAACAATGCCCGCTAAAATCATTGAGCATGCAGATATGCTCAAACTAAGTTATGAACTAGCGACCATCAAATTAGACGTAGAGCTTGAGCAAGATTGGCATCAACTATCAATTGAGCCAGCAAATAAAGACGAGCTCATTAAGTGTTACGGTGAGATGGAGTTTAAACGCTGGTTAGCAGAAGTACTCGATAACAAAGGCGACAAAGCCACGGCTGCGGACTCTGAAGATGATGCGCCAGCAGCAAAGCTTGATATCGCAGTTGAGTACGAGACCATTCTTACCCTAGAACAACTCGACAGCTGGATTGAAAAATTAAAGTCTGCCGAGCTGGTTGCCATTGATACGGAAACCACAAGCCTTAACTACATGGAAGCCAAGCTAGTCGGGATCTCTTTTGCGGTTGAAGCAGGTAAAGCCGCTTATTTGCCGATTGCTCATGACTACGTTGATGCACCAGAGCAACTAGATAAAGCCGTTGTGTTTGAAAAGCTGCAGCCACTACTTGAAGATGAAAATCTTAAAAAAGTTGGCCAAAACCTTAAGTATGACATCAGCATTTTGGCTAATGCAGGAATTACCCTACGCGGTGTACAATTTGACACCATGCTTGAGTCTTACGTGTTTAACTCTGTCGCTTCAAAGCACAATATGGATGATTTAGCGCTTAAGTACCTTGGCCACAAGAACATCAGTTTCGAAGAAATTGCAGGTAAAGGGGTTAAACAGATCACCTTTAACCAAATTCCACTTGAAACAGCCGCGCCATATGCCGCAGAAGATGCCGATATCACCCTGCGCCTGCATCAGCACCTTTGGTCGAGACTAGAAAAACTGCCAGAACTTGCCAGCGTATTCACTGATATTGAGTTGCCACTGATCAATACTTTATCGAATATCGAGCGCCAGGGTGTATTGATCGATAGCATGTTGCTAGGTCAACAAAGTGAAGAGCTAGCGCGCAAAATTGATGATCTCGAACACAAGGCTCACGAGATCGCAGGCCAAGCATTTAACCTCAGCTCTCCCAAGCAGCTACAAGAATTGTTTTTTGAAAAACTCGGCTACCCGATTATCAAGAAAACCCCTAAGGGTGCGCCGTCAACAGCAGAAGAAGTGCTGGTTGAGCTTGCGCTAGATTACCCGCTACCTAAGATCATCTTAGAGCACCGTAGCCTTGCAAAGCTAAAGAGCACCTACACAGATAAACTACCATTGATGGTTAATGCTCAAACAGGTCGAGTACATACTAGCTATCATCAAGCGAATGCAGCCACGGGTCGTTTGTCATCAAGTGAACCTAACTTGCAGAACATCCCAATTCGTACCGAAGAGGGGCGCCGCATTCGCCACGCATTTATCGCACCTGAGGGTAAAAAGATCCTCGCGGCCGACTACTCGCAAATCGAACTTAGAATTATGGCTCACCTATCACAAGACAAGGGGCTACTCACCGCCTTTGCCGAAGGAAAAGATATCCATAAAGCAACTGCGGCAGAGGTCTTCGATGTCGATTTTAGCGAGGTAAGCTCAGATCAGCGTCGCCGCGCGAAAGCGGTTAACTTCGGTTTAATTTATGGTATGTCGGCATTTGGCTTAGCCAAGCAGCTTGATATTCCTCGCGCTGAAGCACAAAGCTATATCGACACTTACTTTAAGCGCTACCCAGGCGTGCTCAAGTATATGGAAGAAACCCGTGCTATAGCAGCCGATCTCGGTTATGTATCGACACTATTTGGTCGTCGTCTTTACCTACCTGCTATTAAAGATAGAAATGCTATGCGCAGACAAGCGGCCGAACGTGCTGCGATCAACGCACCTATGCAAGGCACAGCTGCTGACATTATCAAAAAGGCAATGATCAATATTGCTAACTGGATTGAAACTGAAACAAACGGCGAAATCATCATGATCATGCAGGTGCACGATGAATTGGTGTTTGAAGTCGATGAAGCCAAAGCAGACAGCTTACAAGCTAAGGTGTGTGAGCTAATGGCCGCTGCGGCAAAACTCGATGTAGAACTACTCGCAGAAGCTGGACTTGGTGACAACTGGGAACAAGCTCACTAATTTGCTGCCAATCAAATTAAGCGCAATGACATTAGCTGACAGTCCCACACTGTCAGCTTTTTTATCTCTTCTTCCCATCCTATTTTTTGCAGCACTATACACTCTCAGAGCCGCGCCAGAACCGCTGTGATATTTTTAAGCTAGAACAGCAAGTATCAACTTTAAAATTAGATGTTTATATGAAATATTTCGATCAATAACTGTGCTTTTATTGAGCACAAGTTGAGATATCCATCACATTATTGTGTGTTTTTTACAAAAACAGTTTTTCATATAGCGGTTAATGGAGTAATATTCTCTGCGTAGGGTACAGAGGTTAAGATGTTCTATCTTTCAGACCTTTTTTTTACGTTTACTATTCTGTAGTAAATGGCCAAATTATGGCGCCTCAGCAAATCTAATTTGCTGGGGCTTTTTTTCGTCTGAAATAAATTTTAGAGTAATTACTTTAAATTGAATAAAATTCGAGTTATGCTGTGTTCATTGAGCGATATCAACACTGTTTGATTGAACTTGAGTCTTGTTGAATTTAGCTTCTCCCCAAAAGAGCTATTTTACGCCGATGGTTTTTCCGTCGGTTTTTTTTTGCCTCATTTTCACTATTTTTCCTAAAAAAATACCAAAAAAAACGCCCCTTAAAAGGAGCGTTATGTATCAGTTTGGCCTGACGTAAAAGTTACTCTTTGCCAGCTTCTGATTGAGCAGCTATCGCATCGGCTTGAATTTGTTGCATCAACCATTCAGGCTTACACCAACCATCAAGAATACCGAGCACCTTGCTCTTACCAATTCCTTTTAATGAAGAAAAAGGCTCAACCTTTACAGCATCTTCGAAGTTGCTCAGTTTCTTACGAACTTCGTTAACCATCTTCATTCTGGCGCTTTGACCAAGCTTATCAGCTTTAGTTAATAGCGCTAAAACAGGGATATGGCTTTCAACGGCCCACTCAATCATCTGCATATCAAGATCTTTTAGCGGATGACGAATATCCATCAGTACGACAACGCCGCTCAAACAATCACGCTTAAGCAAGTATTCACCCAACGCCTGCTGCCACTTAAGTTTAAGTGCTAAAGGTACTTGAGCAAAACCATAACCTGGTAAGTCGACCAGACGGCGGTGCTTATCCAACTTAAAAACGTTAATTAACTGCGTACGTCCAGGTGTTTTACTGGTTCGAGCAATTTTTTGCTCCGACAGTAAATTCAGAGCACTCGACTTACCCGCGTTAGAACGACCCGCAAACGCAATTTCTACCCCAACGTCGCCAGGGAGGTATTCATTCAAGTGCGCAATATCTGGCGCACTAATTAAAAACTCTGCTTTACGGAAATCGATACGAGATTCACTCACAATTAACTCCAAAACTTTTTTCAACTAACTTGGTTAAATATCGAAGAGTTGCTTACATTTTCACAATTTCGTGTAAAATATTACCCCGATCACATAAAATACATTTTATCACGCTTGCGGGTCTTCCTAGTAAGCTCAAGACAAATATTTTAATAAGAAGTTGGAACGCCATGAAAAAGTTAGCTCTTGCGCTGTCTGTTTTAGCCACAATCTCTTCACCTGCAATGGCAGAAGGAAATGCCGAAGCCGGAAAAACTAAAGCCATCGTTTGTTCTGCTTGCCACGGTGTTGACGGCAACAGCATGATAGACATGTACCCAAACCTTGCTGGTCAACACAGTACATACCTAGAAAAACAATTACATGATTTCCGCAGTGCAGCACAGACTGGCGGAAAAGAAGGTCGTATGGACCCTATCATGGGTGGCATGTCTGTCGCGCTTAGCGATCAAGACATTGCAGATATCTCTGCATTTTATGCTAGCCAAGCTAAGAAAGATATCGAAGTTAAAGATGTCCCAGAGCTCGGTGCGCAACTCTATAAGAATGGCGATGCAGCACGTGGCATCACAGCGTGTATTGCGTGTCATGGACCTGGTGGTAAAGGTGCTGAACTTGCAGGCTTCCCTGCAATCGATGCCCAACATGCCAATTATATCAAGATCCAGCTAAATAAGTTCCACGATACAAATCGTAACAACGACTTAAATGGCATGATGCAAGACATCGCGAAAAAGCTAAATAGCGATGACATTGACGCATTATCTAAATATATATCAAGCCTTAAGTAAATATTAGCTACATCTTAAGAGGACGGCAAACCCGTCCTTTTTTATATCATTATGTTTACGTTTACGTAAACTACGCGCAAAACCCTCTTGACAGAGATCACAGATTTAGGTTTAAATAGCCCCCGTACCGAGATGAACCCAACTGTTAGTACAATAAATTATGTAATAATAACTATCAGATTTCGGTATTTGTACATTTAAGATATAAGAATAAATTAACTAAATAATAATAATATTATTAAGACCACTCTCTAAAAATAATAAGAGTCGAGATTTCAATTTGAAGTCCAGGTCGTAAGAATTTTAGTAAGGATTGGTTAGGAAGGCCAATATCGCTATTTAGCATTAAACCTTACATTCAGAGAAACAGCACCAACAGGAACGTATTTGTAGGATACAGATACAGCATAGGAAGCTATTGCTTAGGATGCACTTGCGGGAAGCTTGTTATCACTGGAAGATACTTAAAAAAATATACAGGGATGGTTACTTAGGCGTCATTGGATGGACGAATAAAAATTAGGATGTGTCTTTAAAGACCATCTACGGAAACTGTTGTCAGGAAGGCGACAGGTCTAAAAATAAAGTGTCGGGAAGACCACCAACTAAAAGACATGCATGGAAAGCAGACAAAAAATAAGATGGATATTGACCGGGATAGTCACATAGCAAGTATGGATACTTGAAATCAGAATTGGTGCCGATTGGCACTTTTATAGAGGCGACAGATTAATCTGTCGCCTTTTTTTATTTCTCGCTCTACTATCTTCATTTATACTCAAATTAATTAAGTCATTGGTTTAGCTAATATATGCGCAGATGCCCTCTTTGTCATAGTGATAATACCGTACGGTTTTTCGCCGACAAAAAGCGCTGCCTGTATCATTGCCACCAATGCCAGCTGGTATTTGCCGACGCTAACTCACACCTCCCCCCTAGCGCTGAGCAGCAAAAGTACCGACTAGCCAGTAATAAACAAAAATCACTCGCGCGTTTTATCCTGGAGCTTATCGAGCAGTGTGAAGATGGGCACACGCCTTTATTAGGCCTTAACTTTGGCCGCACTCTAGATAGCAAAACCTTACTGAAAATCAGTAAAAAAGGTCATCAACTCAACCAGTATGACCCCAGTCTTGCACCGTGGAACCGTTCCCTTAAGCAAGAATATGACTTCATCTGCTGCTATCGAGTGTTTGAGCATTTCCGCTTTCCCTATAAAGAATGGGAGCTGCTTAGCCACTTACTTAAACCCGGTGGCTGGATGGCAATTTGCACACCATTACTCAGTCAATTGAGTGCATTTGATAAGTGGCACCATAAGAATAATCTGACTCATGTCAGCTTTTATCAGCAAGCAACCTTTGAGTTCCTAGCAAACAAGGTCGGTTTTAAGCTATTATTTGCAGCAAATGATCTCATTCTGGTGCAAAAACCATCAGGATCTGATATAACACGCGACCAAACTTCCGTTGTTGCATGAGCGAAGCCGCTTTGCAGCAATAGAGTCTTTAAAGTTATCGAGATAAGCAATCATGTCCCGTAGTAAGAAAACGCGTAAGAGCAACGAAAATGCTCCTAAATTAGCCCCAAGAACCAAGAAGAAAGATCGAGTTCTTGCAGGCAAAAAACAAGTTGCTGGCAATAAAGCGGGAAGTCGTCATAACGCTTCGATGATTGAAAGCCAAGCTAACGGTGGTAAAGCTAAGAATGCAGACCCACGTCACGGCAGCAAAAAGCCAGTTCAACTGAATATCGCTGCTGAAGTGAAAGTTGAGAAGAAGCCAAAAGGGCCGAAACTGACTGATGAGCAGAAATTATTGAAGCTTGAGGAAGATCCAAGACTCAATAGCCTACTCGATATGCTTGAAGAAGGTAAAAATCTCAGTCAAGACGATCAAACTTGGTTAAACAAGCAGTTAAACCAAATTGAAGCCCTAATGGACAGACTCGGCATTAATGACGAAGAAGACCATGCGCCGAAAAACAAAAAGGCCGTTAGTGATGACGACCTATTTGATAAGTTCGAGTCTGGTGCAGATCTGTTAAAAGACTACTTCGACAAAGACTAAATTCGTATATATAAAATCTATGGCATCTTTATTGATGCCATTTTTTTATCCATAATCACCACCTGTATCTCACTCCTACCAACTAGGGTTTAGTATGACAACTGCCTTTATTGTGCTCGGCGTACTTATCATCGTCGCGCTGACTGCTTATGCGACCTACCTGCTTATTCAAGTTCGCAAACAAAAACAGCGCCAATTAAAACGCGAACAAGAGCAAGCACAAGCCGCTAAAGCCAAATCAGACGAACTGCTCGACAATATCCGATATATCGCAACCGCTATGCTACAAGAGCGCTGTGAGTTATCTGAAGGCGTAATGCGTATCGCAAAGCTTTTTCAACTCATCGGTATGGCTGAGCTTGTTGAGAGCCAATACCCAGCTACGTTTGCCCATTTCGACGTCATCAAAGCGCATCCAATCAAAGAACAGCGTAAAAGCTTAGATAAACAGCAGCGCATGAAGCTAGATTACGCTCGCATGCGTTCAGAAGGTGAATTAGAGGCAAAAATCCTCGAAGAAGCCAAACTACTGAGTGAATTTAAGTCAGAATCACTCCACTAGAGCTGAAGACGACATAGAGCTTGCAGTCATTAAAGGCCGAATCTAAGTCGCAGATATGGCCTATTTTGCTTATATAGGGTGAGTCTGTGCACAAAATCTTCTAAAGAGCACAGACAGATACCTTATTTTCAGCGATATTCAGTCATACTTTGCTACCCACATTAAATTTTTACAACATGGATCAAGGTTATTCAACAAATAACCATGCATACTTCACATGTTGCTAAACTATACGCCGGAGGACACGCCTTGAAGCAGCCCACCCCAATTAGTTGGGATCAGTCAATGATCGAAAAGTACAATTATAGCGGTCCACGTTATACTTCTTATCCGACGGCCTTGGAATTCGATGATTCGTTTACCGAGGAAAAATTGCTGACTTCGATTAAGAACAGCAAGAGTGACAAACTTTCACTGTATATTCACATTCCTTTCTGCGCCAAGCTTTGTTACTACTGTGGCTGCAATAAAGTCATCACTCGCCACCAGCATAAAGCCGATCAGTATATTGAATACCTAGCGGCAGAAATCGTTAAACGTGCACCTCTGTTTAAAGATTATTTAGTGACCCAAATTCATTGGGGTGGCGGTACACCGACATTCCTAACGCCTGAGCAAATCCTTAAGCTATCAGCACTCATCAAAGCCAACTTTAATGTTGCCGATGTGGGCGAATACTCAATTGAAGTCGATCCACGTGAAATCGAACTTTCAATGCTAGACACCCTTAAAGAAGCCGGTTTCAACCGTATTTCTATCGGTGTTCAGGATTTCAATAAGAAGGTACAGATCGCAGTAAACCGCGAGCAAGACGAGCAGTTTATCTTCGACCTGATGGCGCGCGCCAAAGAGCTAGGCTTTGTTTCAACTAACATCGACCTGATCTATGGTTTGCCACACCAGACGCCTGAAACATTTGCTGAAACCATGCAACGCGTTCTAGATTTGAATCCAGATCGCCTATCTGTATTTAACTACGCTCACCTGCCATCACGTTTTGCGGCGCAGCGTAAGATTAAAGATGAAGACTTAGCGTCGCCACAGCAAAAGCTTGATATGTTGCATCAAACTATCGAGACCTTAACGGGGGCGGGTTACCAATACATTGGTATGGACCACTTTGCTAAGCCAGATGATGAGCTTTCAATCTTACAGAACGAAGGACGTCTGCACCGTAACTTCCAAGGTTACACGACTCAAGAAGAGTGTGATCTGTTAGGTCTTGGTGTGTCATCAATCAGCCAAATTGGCGATTGTTATGCACAGAACCAAAAAGACATTCGCCCATACTTCGAATCAATCGATGCTAATGGTCATGCGCTCTGGAAAGGCTGTAGCTTAAACCGTGACGATGAAATTCGTCGTGTAGTTATCAAGCAGCTAATCTGTCACTTCGACCTCGATATGGCGTTAATTGAAGAGAAGCTGAACATCAACTTCGAAGAGTACTTCGCAGAAGATTTAAAGCTGCTGCAAACCTTTATCGATGATAAATTAGTCGACATCACAGACCGCAAGATCACTATCAGCCCAACAGGCCGCCTATTGATCCGTAATATCTGCATCTGTTTCGATGTTTACTACCGTGAGAAAGCAAGACAACAGCAGTTCTCTCGCGTTATCTAATCTTGCGTTAGATACAAAAAAAACCGGCATTAGCCGGTTTTTTTGTATCTATAAGTCCAAAAATGCTCTTAGTGACTCCTTTCCCCCAAACCTGCAAACACTTCTAGTCACATTTAGTTTAATTTTCATTGGTGATCTTTGTAAGCTGTGACGGCATAATCAAGCTGAAAATTAAAACAATAATGGACAGTCTATGTATAAGTACCTACTTCCCTCTGTGTTGGTATTAGGCCTAAGTGCCTGCCAAACTACGACAACAACCGCCCCACAACAAGGTGTCAGCACCCAACAAGTTGCCAGTAATACCCAGCTACAATCACTTATCGATGCCGCTTGGCAAATCTCCTTAGACTCAAGCCCAAGCTTCGCCTATTCACTGGGTAACAAGAGTGCAGCCGGAAAGCTACAAGACTTGTTACCCGCCACACTTGAAGCACTCGATCAGCGCAAGCAAGTGTTGTTGCAGCAATTAGTAAAGATAGACAAAAATAGCTTAAGTAAAGAAGATGCAATTAACGCGCAGATCCTGCAAGACCAACTGCAAAACGATGTTGACCAATATCGCTACAAAGATCATTACATGCCCATATCGGCCGAAGGAGGATTTCATGCCTATATCGCCTCGATAGCTAAGGGACGCTTTGCTAAAGTCGAAGACTATCAAAACTATATTAAGCAACTGCAAGCACTGCCTAACTATTTTGAGCAGCAAATCTATTGGTTAAAGCAGGGACTCGCAAGCGGTATCACGCCAGCTAAAGCGACGCTAAAAGGCTTTGAAACCAGCATTACAGCCTTTATCGTGCCAGTTGAAGACAGTGGTTACTTCAAACCATTTACTCAGTATCCATCGCACTTTACCGAGGCAGAAAAAGCCCAATTAACGCAGCAAGGTCGCACCTTAATCCAAAGCACAGTGTTGCCCCAATACCAGGCCTTCTTCGATTTCATCACCATCGAATATATTCCTAACACCCGGATAAGCATCGCCACCTATGATCTTCCCGACGGTGAAGCCCTCTATGAAAACCGCGTACGCTATTACACCACTTTAGCGATGACATCAGATGAAGTACATCAACTAGGCTTACAAGAAGTGAAGCGCATTCGCGGTGAGATGCAGCAAATCATCGAACAAGTTGGCTTTGAGGGCAGTTTTGCCGAGTTCCTGCACTTTTTAAGAACCGATCCACAGTTTTACCCTAAAACAGCAGAAGAACTGCTAAAAGAAGCGGCCTTTATCGCCAAGAAAGCCGATGCCATGCTGCCAAAGTATTTTGGCAAACTACCGCGTCAGCCTTACGGTATTGAACCTGTTCCTGCACAAATCGCCCCTAAATACACCACTGGACGCTATTCAGGTTCAAGCCGCGATGATGAGCCGGGTTATTACTGGGTCAATACCTATGCCCTAGATAAACGTCCACTATACGAAATGGAAGCGCTAACCCTACACGAAGCAGTGCCTGGGCATCACCTGCAGATAGCTCTAAACCAAGAGCTAACCAACCTGCCAGATTTTCGCCGCTACAGTTATATCTCGGCTTTTGGTGAAGGTTGGGGGCTGTATTCTGAATATCTCGGCCTAGAAGCTGGTTTCTACCAAGACCCTTATAGCAACTTTGGCCGCTTAACCTACGAAATGTGGCGCGCTGCGCGTCTAGTCGTCGATACCGGCATGCACGCTAAGGGCTGGACTCGCCAGCAAGCAATAGACTTTATGGCCAGCAATACAGCATTGTCGATGCATAACGTCACCACAGAGATTGACCGCTACATTAACTGGCCTGGACAAGCCCTGTCATACAAGATTGGCGAACTGACAATTAAACGTCTGCGCGCTCAGGCTGAAGCTGAGCTCGGTGAGCACTTCGATATTCGCGCCTTCCATGACGCCATATTAGCAAATGGGTCTGTACCTATGTCGATACTGGAGCAGCAGATAAACGATTTTATCGAGCAACAGAAAGCACAAATCTAAACTTACCCACAATAGAATAAGGTCGCGCTTGCGGCCTTATTTATTGATTAATCTTAATTCGTCTCTGCCAATCTATCGAACAAGTTTGTTACACTGCATGCAAGATCACCTAATAGAACTTATGCCATGTCGATAGCTACAGAGGCTTATATGACGAATACGCAAATTGCCAATTTTTCATCTGAGCACCATTTAAATAGTCCTGAGCAAAAAGTCTTTTGGCAACAGGTCACCCAAGCCACATTTAAGACTCGTGACGACATCACTTTGGCTTACGCCAAAATAACTCACCCGAATAGCATTGGCACCATTGTACTTAGCAATGGTCGGGTGGAGTCTTACCTAAAGTATAAAGAATTGATGTTTGATCTTTACCAGCAAGGCTATAGTTTATTTGCAATCGATCATCGAGGTCAGGGCCTGTCGGCACGCACGACCGCTAATCCGCATCTGGGATATATCGACAAGTTCCAGCGATATATCGACGATTTCGCAGAATTTGTCACTCATATTGTGAAACCAATACCAAGCGAAAACTATTATCTTGTTGGCCACTCTATGGGGGGAGCCATTGGCACTCTGTATCTACAGCAGCATCCAGCAACCTTTAAAGCGGCAGTATTTTCGGCCCCTATGTACGGCATAAAACTGCCTCTGCCTAGAGGTTTTATCCGCGGGTTAGCCTCATTGCTCGATAACCATCAGCAACCCAACTATATCTTGGGCGGCAAGGGATACCATGCCGAGCCATTTGATAAGAACGACCTGACAAATAGTAAACTGCGTTATGACGATTATCGTGAACTGTATCAGAAAACTCCACAACTGCAGTTAGGCTCACCGACTAATCATTGGTTGGTCGAATCAATCGACGCAGCCGCACGAGCGGAAGATGCCGCACGAAATAGTCAAATCCCTTTACTGATCCTGCAAGCGGAAGAAGACACAATCGTCGATAATCGCGCGCAAAAACGAGCGATTAACGGCTTATGTAAGCTGACTAAAATCCCTTATGCCCGCCATGAGATCTTTATGGAACGTGATAAGCCACGTAATCAAGCGCTCAACGTATTGCTCAGCTTTCTACAGCAAACACGCTAACGTTTAATCCAAAATTAAAAAAGGGATAGCGCGGCGCTATCCCTTTTTTGTGTTCAATTAACCTAACTGTCCTGCAACCATTAGCTCCCGAGTCTCTGGGATCTCATTATAAGACAGCACATGTAGCCCGCGAGCAAAGGCTAGCGCATAGCGAGCCAAGATAGGCCGTAATTGCGGTGACACCAACAATAGCGGACTGTGGCCATGCTCTTTTGCTTGCGCCAATAACTGCGGCATACGTTGCTGCAACTGGGCCAGCAATTGAGGATCGACCGGAAAACTATCGAGCGAGCCTTTACCTTGCTGCTGAGATTGATTAAGCGCTGACATCAGAGTTTGTTCTAGTTCAGGTGCCAGAGTCATGACATTGAGCTTAGGCTCAGTACCCACAATAGAATGCAAAATAGAGTGACGCAGCGCGCAGCGTACATCGGCTGCAAGTAACACAGGATCTTTACTATTTTCACTGCAATCAAGCAAAGTGGTGGCAATGGTGCGAATATCTTTCAGCGACACCTGCTCTTTAAGCAGTAAACGATACACCTTCAACTGTAAAATTGGCGTTAGGGCGCTATTGAGTGACTCAGCCAATTTTGGACTTTGCTTGGCTAAGCGGTCACTCAAGGCAAGCACATCATCATGCTGCAACATATCAGGCAACGACTCACGAATAAGCTTACTCACATGAGTTGCAATAACCGTAGCGTTATCCACCACGGAGTACCCAAGGTTTAGCGCTTTAGCTTTATTGTCTTGCTCAATCCAGATGGCATCCATCTGATAGGCTGGCTCCTTGGTGATGACTCCATCTATATCACCAAACACAGGGCCACTCTTAATCGCCATTAGACGTTCAGGTTCCAGCTCTGCGGTAACGACCGGGTTCCCCATCAAATTAATCTGGTATGCATTGGGAGCCAGCGACAAGTTATCGCGAACCCGCACTTCAGACAGCAAAAAACCCGCCTGCTCAGACAAGGTGCGACGGATCCCGGTTAAACGCTTTTGCAGTTCAGCGCCTTTGCTGCGCTCAACTAAATGCACCAAGCGATAACCTAAACGTACCTCGATTAAATCGGTATAAGGTAATGCGTCCCAACTCGGCGCCGAAGGTTCACTTAGGCTAGTTTCCCGTAATTGTTCTACTTTAGATTCAGCAATTTCTGGCTGAAGTTGACTCTGCTTCCAAGCCACAAATCCTAAGATGACAGCAAATGACAAGAACACAAACGTTGGCATACCAGGCACGATGCCAAGAATAAACATGACCCCCGCTGAGGTGACTAACGTTTTAGGGTTTGCCAACAACTGCTGACGCAATTGCTCTGGCATCTCTTCAGCATCAGAGACACGCGTTACGATAATTGCGGCAGCGGTTGCGAGTAGCAACGACGGTATTTGCGCTACCAAGCCATCACCAATCGTCAATAATGCATAGGTCTTAAATGCTTCACTGGTGCTGAGATCATGCATGAAAATACCGATCGCCAAACCACCGAGCATATTAATCACTAAGATCAAAATACTGGCAATCGCGTCACCACGCACAAACTTAGAGGCACCATCCATCGAGCCATAGAAGTCGGCTTCACGCGCAACCTCTTGACGTCTATCTCTGGCCTGATCCTGTGACAATACACCGGCATTCAGGTCGGCATCAATTGCCATCTGCTTACCGGGCAAAGCGTCTAGGGTGAAACGTGCCGACACCTCTGAAATTCGCTCGCCACCTTTGGTGATCACCACAAAGTTAATGATCATCAAGATTAAGAAAATCACCGCACCGACAACATAGTTGCCGCCGATCACCACCTCACCAAAGGCCTGAATCACTTTACCTGCAGCATCTCCCCCTTCATGGCCTTCAATCAATACCACTCGAGTCGAGGCCACGTTTAGCGTTAAACGCAGTAAAGTCGCAAGCAGCAAGACGGTCGGGAATACCGAAAACTCTAATGGCCTACGAATTGAAACACCCACCAATAGCACCATCACTGCGAGCACAATATTGAAGGTAAATAAGATATCCAATAACCATGGCGGCAATGGCAAGATCACCATAGCCAAGACTGCAAGTAGCATGATTGGAATGCCGATATAGCCTGGGCTACCGGCAAAAGTACGCTTAAACCAGTTCATTAATACAAATAACCTTTAATCATGTTGTAAATTTTTAGGAATATAGAAGTGTGGCAAAGGCTCAGGCTTAGCCTGTTTGCCTTGTCTTGCCGCTCTCAGTTGCATCACATAACTCAGAATGTGGGCGATAGCGACAAATAAGCCCGCTGGGATCTGCTGTTCAATTTGAGTCGAGTAGTAGATGGCACGAGTCAGTGGTGGTAATTCAATGACCTCGACCCCACTACGCTTAGCAATATCACGCATATAGAGCGCTAACTCATCGGTGCCCTTAGCCAATACATAAGGCGCATCAGCCTTGGTCATGTCATATTTAAGCGCGACCGCATAATGACTTGGGTTAACTAATAATACGTCGGCTTTAGGCACCGAAATATCGGCTCGTGAACGGCTAAGACGTTGCTGCATTTGGCGGATCTTAGCCTTGATTTCAGGTTTACCATCTTGCTGCTTATGCTCATCTTTCACTTCTTGCAGTGACATTCTTAGCTCTTTATGATGATGCCAATACTGATACGGCACATCGATAAAAGTGATCACCAGCAGACCTAACCCCATATAGAGCATAGCCAAACTCAACATCTCAATACCGCGCGTAACGGCTTCGTCGATAGGCAGCTGACTCACTGCCATCAAGGCTTGAAAGTTCTTCTGCAAAAACAGCAGCATGATACCAATAAGCAAGACTATTTTTAGAATGGATTTTACCAACTCAACCAACGACTTAACCGACGCCATCCGCCCCAATCCAGCAATCGGGTCGATACGGCTGTATTTAAAGTTAGCATTGTTAAAGTTAAGTATCGGCCCCCCCGGCATAGCGCCAGCCACCATGGCAATTAACGCCACCATCAAAAACAGTGGCCCAAGAATATTTAACACTTCCAATAGGGAGTAGGCTAAATGGCGCGTCATCATTCCGGGCTCATCCAGCTGCGCTTTGGTAAATGACATATTGATTCGTGTCATTGCTGCAACCTTAGCGGCAATCCAATCAGCCGTTGTTGTCAGTAATAGAGAACACCCGATGATCAACGCCGAAGAAGCCAGATCTTTTGAGCGTGGAACCTGCCCCTGTTCACGGGCCTTCTTTAATTTCTGCGGGGTCGCTTTTTCTGTTTTACTCTGGCCAGAGTCTTTATTGCTCACGCTGTACCACCAATAAACTGGTACATAGCAGATAACGCATCTAAACAGAGGTCGCTATAACGAGTCGGTAATCCACTGAATGAGAAAAATACGCATAGCAACCCCATCAACATCGACATAGGAAAGCCTAAGGCGAATACATTTAATGACGGTGCAGCGCGGCTCAATACACCAAAGGTAAGATTGACCACTAACATGGCCAGAATAGCAGGCAGTGCCAACATAAAAGCGGCGGCAAAAATCCAAGAGAAACGCGCAATGAGTCCCATTAAGGGTAAATCAAACACGCCCATCCCAATTGGCCACAACCTAAAACTATCCACTAAGATGCCAATGGCCACCAAATGGCCATCTAGTGCTAAAAATAACAGCGTGCCATATAACATAAACCACAGTCCAAGAATGGGGTTTGAGCCACCACTGGACGGGTCATTCATCACCGCCATCGACAAGCCCATTTGCATCGACATCATCGCGCCAAATAAGGTTAAAACATGGATCATAATGGACAAGAATAGTGCCAGCATAAAACCAATTAGCAATTGTTCTAGCCCTAATATCAATGCCTGAAAAGAGACTGCATCAACCTCCGGAAAAGGCGGTAGCATAGGGGCGATTAGCGCCGATATACTAAGAGCTAATAGGATACGAACCATGGCAGGAATGTAGTTATTACCCAGAAAAGGCATCACCATAAATGCCCCCATAATGCGGCAAAATGGCCACCAAAACGTACCAATAAAAGTACTTATCTGGACAGAGGTCAGTGACAGCAAATATGCCTCCTTATCCGGTAAGCTTTAGCAGCCTCCAGATGGACTAGGTTCAATAACGGTAAACGAGCCATACATAGCCAATAAGAGGTTTCGATAACACTGCTATTCTGGATTGAGGTAAGCGATAACAAGCTATTCGTCCTCAGCCAATAAGATGGGGAATATTTAGAAATAAGCGATCAAAAAAGTCGCAAATTTTCATCAGCAACCACTCTCCCGCAAACACAACCATCAATAAAGTGATCACCAGCCTTGGTAAAAAGCTAAGAGTTTGTTCATTCACCTGAGTCGCAGCTTGAAAAACCGCAATAAACAAGCCGACCATTAACCCTGGTACAACCAAAACGCCCACCATAGCGACGACAAGAAAGATAGCTTCAGCAAATAGCGCTGTGAGTTCATTTACACCCATTGCGCTAAGCGACTCTATTGATCAAAAAGCTAATCACTGCCGGCCAATCATTGAATATAACTAACGCTGACACCAATAAACTCAACGTCAGGTAAATCATGTCTATGATTGAAATATTAAATGTTTCATCATTATTAACTGTCTTCATCAACAATCTCTCTGCGGACAAATATTACGATTAAACAATGCGCTAACCATAACTTGCCACCAAGGTACTCACCGTCATCGACCAACCATCGACTAACACAAACACCATTAATTTAAAGGGCAAAGAGATAATTAGTGGCGACAGCATCATCATCCCCATAGACATCAGCACGCTGGCGACCACCAGATCGATCACCAAAAAAGGTAAAAACAGCAGGAAACCAATCTGGAATGCCGTCTTTAACTCGCTCAATACAAATGCAGGCATGAGTACAAAAAAGGGGATTTCATCAGCGGTTAATGTGGTAGGTTCATCAGCAATTTTTAGCATCTGCTCAAGATCAGTTTCTCGGGTTTGCGCCAACATAAATTGACGCAATGGCACCTCGCCACGTGCCACAGCCTCAGGAAGCTCTATCTGCCCCATATCGTAGGGTAGAAAAGCATCGTCATAGATCTCTTGTCCAACGGGTCGCATAATAAAAATGGTCATCACTAAAGCGATACCGATTAATACCTTGTTTGGCGGGCTTTGCTGCAAACCTAAGGCTTGACGTAGAATGGCTAACACTACAATTATTCGAGTGAAGCTGGTGAGCATCATTAATAATGCGGGCAGAAAACTCAGCACTGTCATCAAGGCTAAGATTTCCAGCTTTACACTCACAGCTTGTGTCTTATCACCATCAGCTAGAGAAAATAACGTTAATCCATCACTCGCATAAGCCGCCGATGAAAAACACAACCCAAAAACCAGCAACACTCGCCACATAGTTAGTCAACAGCTCCAGTTAGGCTGGTCGCTTCCACTTCGAGCAAGCGCACACCATAACGACCATTCACTTCAACTACTTCCCCACGTCCTAATAAGGCACCATTAACTCTAATATCCAATGGCTCTCCCACCATACGATCGAGTGCCACAACATCACCTTCCCCCATCTGTGCCAACTCGCCGAGAGACATCTCTACGCTAGCAAGCTCTAAAGTCACATGTACCGGAAGCTGATTGAAAAAAGACATATCTCTTACCGGCTTAGCTTGAACTTTTGGCTCACGGCTTTGCTCATCGGCAAAAAAATCATCATCGAGTAAAAAGTCTTCATCTTGTAGAATATTATGTTCAGCCATTGGATTGTTCCTCCATTTGAAAGGCTTCTTGGGTCAATTTGGCCACCATCTGTCCCTCATGGGTATGAACTGTGGCGTAAAAAAGTGGACGTTTACCCACGGTAACAGGGCAGCGAGAATGCAAATTCATCGGCAGAATATCGCCAACAACCAAACTCTGTAGAGAAGTAACAGGCATGCTCTGATGCCCCAATTCGAGTAATGTTCGCAATGGGATCTGTTTGAGTCGATGCGCCAACTTTTCAGATAAGGCTGGATCAGCCTGATATTGGCTTGGCTGTTCAGCCATCAACTCTAATAGGTACTCTGCCATATAAAAGCAGATTGAAGGACCTGCATGGGCAGCAGGGAAAGATAACTCACAACACACTGGCGCTTTAATCGGTGTGGTATTCATCACCAATTCCAGCTCCAGTTTTTCTTCATCTATCTCCGTTATCGGCAGTGTTTTTATCACCGCCATCATCAAACGTTTAACTAAGCGAAATTCAGACTGACTCGGTGCTCTCATAGGAGACTTTAGCGCACTAGAGCAGCTACCATAGTAGCCACTTGCAAGCTGATCTAAAGTGCACTTATCTATTAACCACCACCCCAGATCGACACGGTTATAACTAAGCAAAAACCAAGCATGATGTAATTGAGGATTAACGACATTAGTTTTTGCACTCAACGATACTTTTGATAAAGCGTAATGTCCCTGTCGAGTTATAGGCGTCAGCAATTCATTAACAGCATCCATTATAGGTCGCCGACATGACTCTAATTGCATTAATAATCGACTTCTAGCCAACTTTTCCTTTATCAAGACCACAGGCCTTACATCTATCCCTTGGCTCGATTTGATCAAATTGGCTTTAGCGGTTGTTTTCATCCTAAATTCCACAACAAAATAACGTCAAATAATCGACGAAAAAATAAAAGCGCTATTTAAATGACGCGCGACAAAATAATGGCTAAATAAAAAATCACTTTCAATGATCAGCTAGAATATTATTTACACCAACAAAAAGAATTAACATAAAACAAGCCACCCAAAAAGCAACAAATAAAACCCACCTATAAAGCGACTGTATTAAAGAAAACTTTAATTTATTTTGTTATTTTTTCAACCAAATTAAAATAAACTTTAAAAACAAGCACATACAAGAACCCGACTTCATCGAAAACAAAGAGAGAAAAAGCAATACGTATTAAAATCGAACAATTTAACGCTGTTAAATAATGGCGGCAAGCTTACATCACATCTGAACCAAATACACTTAACTTTAACTAAAGTTTTAAAAATCTGATTCAAGCACAAAATACAAATAAAAAGTTTTACATAGTTTAGTATTACGTGTTTAATTGGCAACCTTAAAAAGACAAATATAAAAACAATAAAATCACAGTATCTACTTTTAAGGGTTATTGGAAATTGAAACTATCAGTTTATATATTAATCTGTTTTGTTTTTATTTGTAAAAACATCACAAATAACGCATTTGCGGCACCAATTAACTATCAAACTCCTTTTGAAAAAGCTCATTGGCAATTTGTAGGCGATCAATTTGGCTGCGAGATTACTCATAGAGTCGCAAGCTTCGGTACGCTCGCATTAAAAGCGAACCCAGGTGAAGCACTGAGTTTTGCTTTGCAAGCTGACTGGCTTAGTTTACATAACGCTCAGAGCCAAGCCTCTGTCGTTCCCGCTTCTTGGCAGGAACAAGCGCATCAGCCTATCGCCACGACCTCACTGCACTGGTTTGGCTCACAAGCAATCAGCCAAAAAAATACCGCAGCCTTTTTAGAAGCGCTAGAGCAAGGGTATACCTGGCAAGTCAATATCAAGAGCGCCGATAGTAGTGGCTACCAAATAAGCTCTAGCCCTATATCGACGAGTTCTATAGCCAATCAATTTAGGCTCTGTCGTCAACAATTGCTGCCGCAACCTTTTACCTATTTGCGACGTCTAGAGTTCTTATTTGCCCCAAGTTCAAGTTTGTTAAATACATCTCATGAACAAGACCTGTATGCCATTTACCGTTACCTGCAAGCAGATCCTAGTATCGTTGAAGTGCTGATCGACGGTCACGCCGATGCTTCTGGTGACCACTTGGCAAACTTGATACTCAGTAAAGAACGCGCCGACGAAGTGGTATCTCGGTTAATAGAGCTAGGCGTTCCGGCACAGATGATCCAAACACGTCATCACGGTACCCGAGCCCCAATCGCCAGCAATAACAACACTGAAGGACGAGAGCTAAACCGTCGAGTCACTTTACGCTTAGTCAAATCAGCGAAAAATGCTGCAGTAACCTCAGCTTTGAGAGCTAAAAATGAATCGTTCTAGTTTAAGGTTTGTCGATACAGAGCTGACGCAATCGAGTCAAAGTAAGTTGATACAACAAGGCTTTAATCTATGGCAATCTGATAATAACAATCGCCCTTGGTTAAGCTTGATCAACCTGTCTCATTGCAGCAATCAAAATGTGGCCGCACAGTTACGACAATTTCCGGGCAAGCATCAAGTCGCCCTACTCGATCCCGAACAAACAGAGTTAGCCAGTATCGCGATGCAGTGCGGTGTACAAGATTATTTGTTACTGCCAATAGATGAAGAGCAACTGTGCTCACTACTACAAAGGTTACGCCGATTAGAGCTGCCCAATAATGAGTTAATTTGTGCGGCCCCTGTTAGTCGCCAACTATTGATGCTGGCTCATCGCGCCGCCAATACCGAAGCGACCGTGCTACTCACCGGTGAAAGCGGTACCGGCAAAGAGCCGCTCGCCCGCTATATTCACCGCCATTCTAATCGTGCAGATAAAGCCTTTATCGCGATTAATTGTGCTGCTATCCCTGAAAGTATTTTAGAGTCGATTCTGTTTGGCCACATCAAAGGGGCCTTTACCGGTGCAACAACAGACCAGCCAGGTAAATTCGAACTCGCCAATGGCGGCACATTGCTGCTCGACGAAATCGGCGAAATGCCACTGCTTTTGCAGGCCAAGCTACTGCGAGTCCTACAAGAGAGAGAGGTTGAACGACTAGGCAGTCACAAATCGATTACGCTAGATATCCGGGTCATTGCCGCCACCAATAAAGATCTACGCCAAGCAGTGCAAGACGGTAAATTTAGAGAAGATCTCTTCTACCGCTTAGATGTACTGCCTATCAAGATATCGCCACTGCGCCAGAGACGTGAAGATATTCTGCCTATTGCGGAACATTTTCTACAACGATATAAAATTCTGGCGGCTAATCAGCAATGCTACTTCAGTGAACAAGCACGAAACTTACTCTTAAGCCACGACTGGCCCGGTAATGTGCGAGAGCTAGAAAATACCATTCAACGCGCGCTTGTTATGCGCCGTGGACAAGCCTTACAAGCAGAAGAGCTTGGTTTAGTCAATCAAGACGGTTCAGCCTTGGTAGAACAAAATGAGTTAGGGCTTAAAGCCTCAAAACGCCAAGCTGAATTCCAATACCTCATAGATACCCTTAAGCGCTATAACGGCCACCGCATTAACACGGCTCAAGCCTTAGGTATGACCACTAGAGCATTAAGATACAAGCTAGTACAAATGCGTGAAGAAGGCATTGATATCGACCAGATCCTGTCGCAATCGGGTCATGCTGCATAACCAGCTTTTAAAGATAAATAAGGAGCACATATGTCAAATGCCAACATCGCCAGCACCCAGTCAATGATCCAGCAACTCAATATTCATTCAGAGATGGCAAAGGGAGCGATTAAAGTCGGCCCCAATCCGCGAGATTTTGGCCTACAACCGGCTTCGTTCACAGAGTTAATGAAGCATAAAGTTGCCTCCATCAATGCTGATCAAAATGCATCATCAGCCTTGGTGGCTGCCGTAGATAGTGGTCAGAGCGACGACCTTGTTGGCGCCATGGTTGCGTCTCAAAAGTCTAGCCTTGCATTTTCGGCCATGATTCAAATTCGAAATCGCCTAGTGCAGGCATTCGATGACGTAATGAAAATGCCGATCTAAATCATGCCGCACCCTATAACCACTCTTGTATTAACGCCCAAAAACTCAACAGTCTTTTTGAGCAAGGATAACTAAAAGCATGTCAACCACATTGACTCAAACCAGCCCTGTCATGACAGGTGTAAATGGCAACAATGATCGTATTAACTCGCTGAAACAGAAATGGCATCAGTTCAGTCGAGGAGACCGACATGCTGCAACACTCGGCATTCTCGCGATAGTTGCAGCCTGCGTAATCGTGTTAATGCTATGGAGCACAGGCCAAGGTTATAGCCCTCTATATGGCAATCAAGAAAATGTCGAAACTTCGCACATTATTGAGGTGCTCGAAGCCGAAGGCATTAGCTACCGCCTTGACCCAACATCAGGTTTGGTAATGGTTCCTGAAGATAAACTCGGCAACGCCCGTATGGTGCTTGCTGCTCGCGGTGTTAAAGCCAAAGTCCCATCAGGAATGGAGTCGCTCGACGCTTCGGCTATCGGTACCAGCCAATTTATGGAGCAAGCCAAGTATCGCTATAGCCTCGAAGGTGAACTCTCGCGCACTATCATGGCGCTAAAAGCGGTCAAGGCTGCTCGCGTCCACTTAGCCATTCCGAAAAAGACCCTATTTATTCGTCAGCAACCTGAATTACCTTCAGCCTCGGTAATGTTAGATCTCTACGCGGGACAACAGCTACAAGCCCAACAGATCACCTCTATCGCAAATTTAGTTGCAGGTAGTGTGACAGGCATGACACCAGAGCGAGTACAAATTGTTGACCAAGAAGGTAATCATCTCAGTTCGGCAATTAATGCTAATCAAGATCTAAGCCAAGCACGTGATAAACAATTGCTGTACACCCAAGAGCTAGAACAAAGTCTTATCAATCGCGCATCTAGCATGCTGCTCCCTATTCTTGGTCAAGACAACTTTCAAGTACAAGTGGCAGCACTGGTCAACTTTAACCAGGTAGAAGAGACTCGTGAGTCCCTCGATCCTCAAACCGTTGTTAGCCAAGAAAAGCAAAGCACGAACCAAACAAATGGTGATATGGCGCTCGGCATTCCAGGCGCACTGAGTAACCAGCCACCAGCGGCAAATGCGGCGACCAATAACAGCACGAGCAATCTAAACCAACAAGAAAGCCGCCAGTTTGAAGTCGGTCGCTCAGTTAAGCACACCCGCTACCAGCAGATGCAGCTAGAAAACCTGTCGATCTCGGTACTGCTCAACAACCAAACAGCAGGGGAAACAGGCTGGACTCAACCGCAACTCGACCAGATGAGCACCATGGTGCAGGACGCGATTGGTTACTCAGCAGCTCGTGGTGATCAGTTTAGTATCAGCAGCTTTAACTTTGCCCCTGTAAAAATTGCTGAATTTGAACCGCTACCTTGGTGGCAAGGTGAAAGCTATCAAGCCTATTTGCGCTATTTTATCGGCGCGATTTTAGGCCTAGGCATGATCTTCTTTGTATTACGCCCGCTGGTGCAGCATCTAACTCGTACCGTTGAACACAATATTAAAGACACACAGGCAGCAACGCCGACGCCATTGATGCCACCAGCAGAAGCAGCAGATTTAAACCAAGATGCAGTCCAAGCCGCGGCCGATAATTTGCTTGCAAACAATAATGCCAACATCAACAGCAACTGGACCAGTAATCTGAGTTTACCGGCTCCGGGATCGCCTTTGACAGTGCAGATGGAACACCTAAGTCTACTCGCCAACCAAGAACCAGCAAGAGTTGCCGAGGTCATTTCCCATTGGATTAGCGACAGAGAGAGTGAGCAAAACACTCATCAAGCTTAATAAACCCATTGCATTTAGCGTTAAAAGAATAGGCAAATCGAACAGTGAATAATGAACTCACAATCAAGATGGACAACCTAGAACAAGCAGCCATGTTGCTGCTTAGCATGGGTGAAAAAGGTGCGGCACAGGTCATGGCGCATTTAGATCGCAATGATGTACAGCACCTAAGTCATAAGATGGCGCGGTTATCGAGTATTACTCAGCATGAAGCCGAGGCCGTATTGGGTCGATTTTTTACCCGCTATCAAGAGCAGTCAGGGATCGCCAGAGCGTCGCGTACCTACTTACAAAAAACCTTAGATCTGGCGCTCGGAGATAGGGTCGCCAAAAGCCTCATCGACAGTATTTATGGCGATGAAATTAAGGTACTAGTTAAGCGACTCGAATGGGTTGACCCTCAGTTACTCGCACGAGAGATTGCCAATGAACACTGCCAGCTACAAGCCGTACTATTAGGTTTATTACCGCCAGAAAGTGCCGCTCAAGTACTACATGGGCTTCCGGCAGAAGGACAAGATGAAGTGCTTGTCCGTATAGCTCAGCTTGGTGATTTAGACCGAGAAGTGGTTGATGAACTAAAGCAACTGGTCGAGCGCTGCATGCTAATGGCAATGGAGAAAAGTCACACCCAAATTAGTGGTGTGCGTCAAGTTGCCGATATTCTCAATCGATTTGATGGTGACAGAGAGCAGTTGATGGAAATGCTCAAGCTACATGACAAGCAACTCGCCAGCAACGTGGCCGACAACATGTTCGACTTCATTATTTTAGGTCGTCAAAAGCCTGAAACCTTACAAGAGATCATGGCCGTTGTACCTGCCGATGTATTGGCATTAGCGCTTAAAGGTATTGAAAACGAACTTAAGATGACATTACTTGCAGCCCTACCAAAACGTATGTCTTCGGCAATTGAAACCCAAGTAGAAGCGATTGGTACAGTGCCATTAAGCCAAGCGATAGCAGCGCGTAAAGAGATTATGGAGCTGGCTAAGCAGATGATGGATGAAGGTGAAATCGAACTACAGTTATTTGAAGAGCAGGTGGTAGAGTAATGAGCCCATTCCTTACAAAATCCGATCCACGTTGGCGTCTTGTAGGCCATCATGCTCGCCGTCATCGTTTTTCGCCTCTAACGGCCCCTCTCACCGAAAACGGCACTGAAGGCGCTAATTGGCAAGACTTCCAGCAAGCATTCGATAAAGGCTACGATGAAGGTGTACACAAAGGGCATCAAGCCGGGTTTAGCTCTGGTGAAGAGGAAGGTCGCCAATCTGGCTATGCTGCGGGCTTTAACCAAGGTCGCATTGAAGGTCAGCAAAAAGGCAAAGACAATATCGATGACCAACTTAACAGTATTATTGCCCCATTAGGCGCGCTAAAAGCATTACTGGAAGAGGGTCACAATCAGCAGATCCTACAGCAGCAATCATTGATCCTCGATCTTGTGCGACGAGTGTCTTTGCAGGTTATTCGCTGTGAACTCACCCTGCAGCCACAGCAAATTTTAAACTTGATTGAAGAAACCTTATCAGCCCTGCCCGATGATCCGAGCCAAGTTAAAATTCATTTAGAACCTAGTGCTGTTGATAAGCTCAAAGAGCTTGCTGCCGACAAGATTGACTCTTGGACCTTAGTCGCTGACCCTAGCATCAGCGCTGGCGGATGCCGTATTGTCAGTGAAACAGCCGATGCAGATGCATCCGTTGAGACTCGCCTCAACAGCTGTATGGCTCAAGTTGAAGCTCACCTACAAGATACGCCGCAAACAAGCAGCCCAGCAAACGAGGCTGACGTTGAAGTTTAACGCAGATATTTTAGATTGGCCTAAGGTCCCTGTCGCCCAAGTTTACGGGCGACTCACCCGAGTTAACGGCTTGCTACTCGAGGCCGTCGGCTGCCAACTTGGCACTGGTGATCGCTGTTATGTCGAGTGCCGTGATAATCAATTAGTCGAGGCCGAAGTCGTTGGTTTTTACAAAGAGACCCTGTGTCTAATGCCAATTGAGCCCACTAACGGTTTGATGCCAGGCTCTCGGGTTATGCCCATTGAAGGGCGCAGTCAAATACCAACAGGGCTTGGATTACTCGGACGTGTGCTCGACGGCTTAGGTCAGCCACTCGATGACTTAGGCAGTATTAAACATATTCCCCATGTACCTCTGCAGTTTAAGGGCATTAACCCTTTACTACGCAAGCCGATCCGCGAACCTTTAGATGTGGGTATTCGCGCAATCAATGCCTTACTCCCCGTTGGGCGTGGTCAACGTCTCGGACTGTTTGCAGGTTCTGGTGTTGGTAAAAGTGTACTGTTAGGCATGATGACACGCTTCACCGAAGCTGATGTGGTGGTCGTTGGGTTAATTGGTGAACGTGGTCGAGAAGTTAGAGAGTTTATCGAAGAGTCATTAGGCGAAGAGGGCCGTAAACGCGCCGTAGTAGTTGCCGCCCCTGCCGATACAACGCCCTTAATGCGAATGCGCGCCATGCGCCTATGTCACCACATTGCCGCGGCCTACCGAGATCAAGGTAAGCAGGTGCTGCTACTTGTCGACTCATTAACTCGATACGCACAAGCCCAGCGTGAAATTGCGCTGAGTTTAGGTGAGCCACCAGCAACCAAAGGTTACCCGCCGTCAGCATTTGCGCAACTGCCTAGCTTAGTGGAAATGGCCGGTAACAGTCAGCACCCCAGCGGTACACTGACCGCCTTTTATACCGTATTAACAGAAGGTGATGATCAGCAAGATCCCATCGCCGACTCCGCTCGAGCTATTCTTGATGGCCATATCGTGCTTAGCCGTAAGCTAGCAGAGCAGGGACACTTTCCAGCCATCGATATCGGCGCTTCAGTCAGCCGCTTAGCCACTCAGGTTGCGAGTCAAAATAGCCTAAAACAGGGACAGTGGTTTCGTCATCTCAATAGCCGCTATAACGAAGTGAAAGAGCTATTACCCTTAGGTGGCTACCAAGCAGGACATGATCTTGAGATGGATATGGCAGTAAAAAGCTATTCACAAATGGCAGCATTCTTACGCCAAGGGACCCATACCCAAGCCGACCTGAATCAAAGCCTCAGCGCCTTAGAACTATTAGTTAGTCAGATGGGTTTTTCTCTTTCAGCCGAATAGATAGTGGAAAAAATTTAGATGAAGCAATTACTCAGATTATGTCAGCAAGAAGAGAAAAAACTCAGCCAACTTGGGCTACAGCGAAATGCAGCGCAGAGCAAGATAGACACCATAGCACAGCAAAAGCTGCAGCTTGGACAGATGGTCACCGACTACACTCAAGTCAATATTACTGGCGGTACGGTAATGATGCTGCAAAATAGCGCACAGATGATCCAAGCCATCGAACCCATGTTGAAACAATTAACTCGCAAGCAGTTATTACTGCAACAAGAGCAACAAAGAATGCATCTGCTTTGGCGTAAACAGCTCGGTCGCCAGCAAGGCTTACAATGGTTATACAAAGAAAGATTGCTTCAGCGTGATCTATTACAGCAAAAGCAAGAGCAGAAACAATTAGATGATCTAGCAGCGCGCTATGCGACCCGCTAATAAACTGGCGGTTAACGTATATTGCCGTAATCGATAGCACTGTCATTTTCGCGCTGCAGCAATTGGTTAATAATCTCTTGCTGAGACACTAATAACTTACCGTTGGCTTCATTCACCTGCTGGCTCTCTTTCACCAACAACAGTAAATTTTCCCACAACATAGACACCTGCACCGATGACGACGGAGGCAGCTTAGCAATTAGCGCCACCATGCCACTGGCATTACCCGCAAAACCTAATTTTTGTAAGGTCCTACGTCGTTCGCTGGCCTTATTCATTAAGCTATCGCACAAACTCGATTGATGTTCATTATGATGTTTAAGACCCGCATTATCTCGACGTTGCATCAATTCTCGTTGGCGCTTTAACAGACTTTTAAGCTGCTTATAGCCTTCAATATCTTGGCGAATGCCGCGCACTATTCCCTGCACTAACTCTCGCTTACTGATGCTCTGACTCGACTCACCCATGCTGTAACACCATAGCATCGGTTAACTTCTCAAGATCGAGGTCAAAACTGCCATCGATCAACGACTGACGCACCTCTGCAACTTTGGCGAGATCAAAGTCAGGCAACTGCTCAAGGCGATGCTGACTGTGTTCAATCAACCTGCAGTCTGCACTCACTTCTTGCTGAGGTTTTATCTGTGCAGAAACGGGGCTCTCTTGCGGCTGGAGCAAGCTTTGAGTCTTGCTCTTACTTGTGCCCATTTCAGCATTGATTGTGCTGTTTATCTTGTTTATTTCCATAATGCCTGCCTCAAATACGCCTACTATAGGAAGTAAAGCGACACCATACAGCCCATTCTGAAATAGCAGCGCGATTTAATAAATCGTTACACCATCAGGGCATTAAAACTGCGTTGCGACCCGTCCCTTAGCAACCGGATAAGCGGAGATGATCTTGCCAGAGCTAAGGTTCTTAACCCGAATAGCCTCCCCCTCACCGCCCCCTTCCAACGCCTCGCCCGGCATGTTGGCGTAGAAACCATTGCTTCTCGCTTCGATAATGACTCGGTCACCAATATTGACCCACTGAGGTGCACTCAGTTGCAACGCCCTGATCGGCTGATAACGACGCACCTTGCGCACAACCTTCCGACCAACAATTTCATCAAAAACCGTCACTAAATCTCTATCAGATGGCCGCAACTTAATCACCTTCCAATCGATATCTGCGGTCAAGATATGCTCCCCACGCTTAAGCACCCGATTGGCGACGGGGATTTTTACACTAACGCTTACCGACGCTCGAACATAAAGACTCCAGCCCAGAACATCACAACTCACCTTACGCTGCACATTGCCCAAAGGGATACCAGAACCGACATCGATGATGAGCTTTGAAGGGCAAAGCTCTAACCTCTTCGCACCCGAGGGTATCTTGATCTTAATATCAGAACTTAGCTGAGTTAAACCGGCTTGTTGTTGCCATAACTCTAACTCTGTAGATAACAACTGACTAAATGCCTGATCTATTTGCTGCGGTGCGTCCAGCGCAGTTTGTGCGGTACTTAACAGCGGAAACAAACCGGAAATACACAGGAGGAAGCAGGAAACACAGGTTCCGATCTTGCGCCGCACATTTATGCAAACCATTGAAAAACCTCACCTAAAACTATTGGCACACTAATTGAATAGTCAAGCAGTAATTAAACTGGATACACCATACTAGGAGTCGTAATGGCTATCAACCTTGATGCCGCATTGGGCATTCACCCGCACACGTTAGATTTCAGAGTCGAGCGCAGCAAGATGCTGGCTGGTAATTTGGCCAATGCAGAGACTCCAGGCTACAAGGCGCGAGATCTCGACTTCAAAAATGTGATGCTGCAGATCAACGCGGGTATGTCTCCAGACCGAAATTATCAAGCCAGTTATCGCGTGCCTTATCAAACATCAGCCGACCAAAACACGGTCGAACTAGGAAAAGAGCAGGCAAGATACTCGCAAAACTCCATGGATTATCAAACCAGCCTAACCTTCCTCAATATGAAGATTTCTGGCTTACGTACCGCTATCGAAGGTCAATAACCTCTTATGTCATTTGCAGAAATTTACCAGATTGCGGGGGCGGGAATGAACGCCCAAACCATTCGTCTTAATACGGTTGCCAGTAACTTAGCCAATGCAGGGGCCGCTGCAGAAAGTCCAGATGAAGCATTTCGCGCATTAAAGCCTGTATTCTCGACCATCTATAAACAGACTCAAGAAGGTCAAGTCGCCGGTGCTCATGTGGAAGTATCTGCCATAGTGCAATCTGATGCGCCGCTGGATCTTCGCTATGAACCCGATCACCCTTATGCCGATGAGCAAGGTTATGTCGCTTACTCCAACGTCAATACCATTGAAGAGATGGCAGACATGATGGCGGCGAGTCGCTCATTTGAAACCAATGTTGAAATCATGAACCGCGCCCGCTCAATGCAGCAAGGTTTACTGCAGCTAGGAGCGAAATAATGAACGTTACCAATACAGCAAGCACCAATAATACCAATAACGTCGTTAATTCACCGGGGAATGACTCTGCATCTATCAAGAACGAATTCATGACCTTGATGATTGCTCAAATTAAAAACCAAGACCCAACCAATCCGATTGATGGTACTGAATATGTCAGTCAACTAGCTCAGTTTTCTCAAGTTGAAAGTCTTGAGCAGATGCGTGCTAACCAATCGACGCAAATGGTGATCATGGAAAACCTAGGTATTGTGCAGTCAGCACAGCTTGTCGGTAAAGATGCCATGGTACCCGCCTCTGAGTTTAGCCTTGACGGCACTCCTATCGACGGCAAAGTCTATCTCGACAGCTCGGTTGAAAACTTGAGTATCGATATCGTCGATGAGCACGGTGAGGTGGTACACAGCTTAGAAATGGGCCCACAAGAAGCGGGCGATCGCAGTTTCACTATCGACCCACAAGCATTAGAACTGCCTGCAGGTGAATACAGCATTGTGGCTAACACCACGGCTGGAGAAGTCAGTAAAACAGCTGATACCTTCGTAAAAGCTGAAATCGAAAAAATACATTTCATCAGCGCATCAGGAATGATGATGGCTGAGCTCGGTAATGGTCTAGGCACGATTTCGGTGCTTGAAATCTCTGAAGTTTCATAATTGGTTTAAAGGATTGATCGATGTCTTTCAATATTGCGTTAAGCGGCTTACAAGCAACCACACAAGATCTAAACACTATCAGTAATAACATTGCTAACTCATCTACCATCGGATTTCGCAGTGGTCGTAGTGAGTTTTCAGCCATTTACAATGGCGGTCAAGCTGGCGGTGTGAACGTAATGAATACCAGCCAAAACTTCAGTGCTGGCGGTAGCTTAACTTACACTGGTCGCCAACTAGATATGGGTATTCAAGGCGATGGTTTCTTTATGCTAAGCGGCCAAGACGGCAGCACCATGTACTCAAGAGCCGGTATGTTTAACCAAAATGCTGATGGCTTTGTTACTGACCCTGCAGGCAACCGTTTACAGGGATACTCAGTGAGTGCTGCTGGTAATCTGCAGACAGGTAACGTTACCGACCTACAAGTACAAGCCGGAGCCCTACCTGCCCAAGCGACCTCAACCATTGGCTTGATCTCTAACTTAGATGCTAGAGTCGAAGAGATTGACCCTGCAACAACCCCGTTCGACTCAGATGATGCTTCGACCTATCACTCTTCAAGCACTGTAACAGCCTATGATTCACTCGGTAACGAGCATGCTCTGACCCAATACTACGTTAAGACCGCTGACAACTCTTGGTCTGTACACTACATGATGGGCGACACAGATGTGACTCCAGCAGGTGGCCACCAGCTAAGTTTCGACTCAGACGGTATGCTAACCGCAGGTAAAGATCTGACGCTCAATATCACCGACCCAAATATTATTGGCGGTGCTTCAAACATGAGCCTAGCGCTGAGCTATAACAAGAGCACTCAATACGCTTCTGACTATAACAACTCAAGCCTTAGCCAAAACGGTTACACCTCAGGTGAGCTAAATGGTATTCGCTTAGATGAAAGCGGCATGCTCTACGGAACTTACACCAACGGTCAAGAGCAGTTACAAGGCCAAGTCGTTCTAGCTGATTTCAATAACCCTAACGGCTTAATTCCTCAGAGTAACAATGCTTGGGCTGCAACGAATGCTGCGGGTCAGCCAATCATAGGCACACCAACTACCGGCACCTTAGGTTCAATTGCGGGCGGTTACCTTGAAGGTTCAAACGTCGATCAAACCGCCGAAATGGTTAACTTGATGACGGCGCAGCGTAACTATCAGTCGAATGCCAAGGTGTTAGATACTAACTCCACCATGCAACAAGCCTTGCTAAACGCGATTTAAGGCTGACTCATGGACAGAATGATATATACAGCAGCAAAAGGCGCCGCCAGAGTGATGGAGGCGCAAGCGATCCGCGCCAACAACCTCGCCAACGCTGATACCACAGGCTTTAAAGCTGACTTAGAGCGCGTTAATGCCATGATTATTGCCCCGACAGGTAATAGCTTACAGACACGTGTGCTCGCCCAAACCCAGAGCAGTGGTTTCAATCTGCAAAGTGGCGCCATGAACCCTACAGGTAGAACCTTAGATCTCGCCATCAACGATGCAGGTTTGTTCTCAGTGATGACAGCTGAAGGCGAAGGTTATACCCGCTCAGGTGCCATCACCCCCGATGCCAACGGCCAGCTCACCTTAGATGGCCGCCCTGTCGCTGGCGTCAACGGTCCTATCGTACTGCCAGAATACCGCGAACTTTTTGTTGGCGATGACGGCAGACTCAGCATTATTGCCGATGAAGGCGGCATTATCGAAGAAGTTGGCCAGCTCAAGCTGGTTAATCCCGATATTGGCCTGATGAGCAAGGGCCTAGATGGCTTGCTGTATACCGCCGACCGCCAACCGTTACCAGCTAGTGATGAAGTGACTGTCAGCAGCGGTTTTCTCGAAGCCAGTAACGTCCAAGCCGTGGGCGAACTTATCGCCGCGATGGATTTGAGCCGTCAGTTTGAAGTACAGGTCAAACTGATGAAGAGCGCCGAAAAACTCGCAGAAGCAGGCAACCGCTTGCTACGTGATGCGTAGACCAATTTTTTAAAGCCTAGACTTTAAAGGAAAAACAGATGCAATCAGCTTTATGGGTCAGTAAAACCGGTTTAACCGCCCAAGATACCAAGATGACCACCATTGCCAACAACTTGGCAAACGTTAATACCACAGGCTTTAAGCGCGACCGCGTTGCTTTTAACGACCTGTTCTATCAAGTACAGCGCCAGCCTGGCGGTCAAGTCGATGAGCAAAACGAGCTACCATCAGGCTTGCAACTCGGTACCGGTACTCGTGTTGCGGGTACCCAAAAAGTCTTTACCTCGGGTGACATGCTCACCACTAATCAACAACTCGATTTGGCGATTGAAGGCCAAGGATTTTTTCAAATTGAAGAAGCCAATGGTGAGTTAAGCTACTCCCGTGACGGCCAGTTCTATCGCAACAGCGAAGGTCTTATGGTGACCTCTCAAGGTTTACCGCTAGCACCCAATATTGAGATCCCAGAAGACGCACTCAATGTCACTATCGCCAGTGACGGCATCGTCTCTGCCCAGATGGCAGGCCAAACCGACTCACAAGAATTAGGCCAGATCACCTTGGTTAATTTTACCAATCCAGCCGGACTCGAAGCCCGTGGTAATAACCTGTATCGTGAAACTGGCGCATCTGGCGCAGCGGTTGAAGGTATTGCAGGTGACCAAGCTCTAGGCCAAATACGCCAAGGAGCACTAGAAGGCGCTAACGTCAACGTCGTAGAGGAAATGGTCGAAATGATCTCAACTCAGCGCGCCTACGAAATGAACGCCAAAGTCGTGTCGGCCTCAGACGACATGCTTAAGTTCCTCAACCAAGCGCTGTAACCAGCGCTTTATTGACTGGCTCAACCATGGCTTATCAACCAACAACACTCGAAAAGGGCTCCAGCATGCAATCACTATGGCTAAGCTTTTGCGTAGGCTTAACATTACTGCTATCAGGCTGTGTCGCGCACATCCCCGAACCAGATACCGCACCAGGAAACCCAGAGTGGGCGCCGCCAGAAATTGATTACAGCCTACCACCAGCTGAGAACGGCAGTGTTTATCGTCCAGGCTTTATGTTGACGCTATTTAAAGATAAGCGCGCCTATCGTGAGGGTGACATTCTCACCGTGGCGCTGGATGAAAAAACCTATTCGAGTAAACGCGCCGACACTAAAACCAGTAAATCAGGCGGTGTATCAATTGACGGCCAAGGCACTACGGGCACAAGCAGTATTGCTGGCAGCGGTGAAGCCAATATGGGGCGCTCTTTTAACGGTACAGGTTCAAGCACTCAACAGAACCAGTTATCAGGATCTATCACGGTGACCGTCGCTAAGGTACTACCTAATGGCGCTTTGTTGATCCGCGGCGAGAAGTGGTTGCGTTTAAACCAAGGCGATGAGTACCTGCGTTTACTCGGGCTAATCCGCGCCGACGATATTGGCAACGACAACACCATTTCATCACAACGTATCGCCGATGCACGAATCATTTATGGTGGCCAAGGCGCTATCTCAGATAGTAATCGCATGGGCTGGGCCGCTCGCTACTTCAATAGCCCTTGGTTTCCCTTGTAATCGTTTGTTTGAATATTCAAAAGTCAGGATTGTGTGAATGAAAAAAATAGCCATCTTTATGCTCAGTATGTTGCTCGGCTTATCACCTTTACTTCCAGTTAAGGCACAGGTTCAGCACCGCTATCTGATGGATATTGTCGATGTGCAAGGGATCCGTGACAACCAACTCGTTGGTTATGGTCTAGTCGTGGGTCTAGACGGTACAGGTGACCGTACTCAAGTCCGCTTTACCAGTCAGTCTATAGTTAACATGCTTAAACAATTTGGGGTGCAGATTGATGACAAGACCGACCCGAAACTGAAAAACGTCGCCGCGGTTGCGGTTCACGCCACCGTACCGCCACTAGCAAGCCCTGGACAAACATTAGATATTACCGTGTCATCACTCGGTGATGCTAAAAGCCTACGTGGCGGTACGCTATTGATGACGCCAATGCGCGCCGTCGATGGCGAAGTTTATGCCGTCGCTCAAGGCAACTTAGTTGTCGGTGGTGTTTCGGCACAAGGACGCAACGGCAGCTCAATCACTATTAATGTACCGACGGTCGGGAATATACCTAACGGTGCTCTGTTAGAAGCTGCAATGCACAGTAGCTTTAATGAAAACGAGCACATTGTCCTTAACTTAATCGACCCTAGTTTTAAAACTGCCCGCAATATTGAGCGTGCAGTCAACGAGCTATTCGGCCCCGATGTCGCTGAAGCCGATAGCAGCGCAAAGGTAATCGTACGAGCGCCTAGCTCGAACCGCCAACGCGTCACCTTTATGTCTATGTTGGAAGAGCTGCAAATTGAGCAAGGTCGTAAATCCCCACGAGTGGTATTTAACAGCCGTACCGGCACCGTGGTTATGGGCGGCGATGTGGTGGTACGTAAAGCTGCTGTCAGTCATGGCAACCTCACAGTGACCATTGTTGAACAAGAGTTTGTTAGCCAACCTAATGGGGCCTACCTAGGCCAAGCACAGGGTGAAACGGTTGTAACAAACGACAGCAAAGTCAATATTGATGAAGGCAATAGCCATATGTTCGTCTGGCCTGAAGGTACCGCCCTCAATGATATTGTTCGCGCAGTAAATAGTTTAGGGGCCTCCCCGATGGATCTAATGGCAATATTACAAGCGCTAAACGAAGCGGGCGCGCTTGAAGCCGAATTAGTGGTGATTTAATGAAACTCGACAATAACCATAGTTACCTCAATCAACTCGATGCCGGTGAACTAATTAAAGCAAACGGTGAACACGGTGCCCTTAAACTTGTTAGCCAACAGTTTGAAGCCCAGTTTTTGCAAACCGTCTTAAAACAGATGCGTAGCGCCTCCGATGTAATGGCCGATAAAGACAGCCCGCTCTCTTCACAAAATGATGGTATGTACCGTGACTGGCATGATGCCGAGCTCGCTGGACGCTTAAGTCAGATGCAAAACACCGGGCTTGCGGAGGTGATGACTAAACAATTGTCAGCGGGACTTAAGTCTGAGCCAGAGATGGTCGCCTCTAATAATCAATCGAATGGCACTCCCAATACAGTTGCGATGCAACCCGCTTTAATATTGCCATTTATGACTAAACCGCAAGAGTAAATGACGCTGCTGATTAGCCATCATTTAAAACGATAGAGATAAGGATTCAAGATGAGCATGCTCAACATTGGTATGTCGGGGCTTAATGCCAGCATGGCAGCCCTAACAGCCACTTCCAATAACGTCACCAATGCCATGGTGCCAGGATATTCTCGTCAGCAAGTGATGCTTAGCTCTGTTGGTAATGGTGTCTACGGCAGTGGTTCAGGCGTGATGGTCGACGGTGTGCGCCGGATATCGGATCAATATGAAGTCGCGCAGTTATGGAACACCACCAGCAACCTAGGCTTTGCTCAGACTCAATCGAGCTATTTAGGCCAAGTAGAGCAGATTTTTGGCTCAGAAGGTAACAGTATTTCAGCCGGTCTAGACCTATTATTTGCCTCACTAAACTCGGCGATGGAACAGCCTAGCGAGATAGCTCATCGCCAAGGTGTACTCAACGAAGCTAAAGCGCTGACTCAACGTTTCAACTCCATTAGTGAAGGCTTGAACTCTCAAGTAAGTCAAGTTGAAGGCCAGATTGGCGCCTCAGCTAAAGAGATCAACGCTCAACTAAAAACTATCGCGAGCTTTAACGCTGAAATACAATCATCAAACGCTTCTGGCAACGTGCCTTTAGAGTTACTCGATGCGCGAGATGCCGCTATCGATGATCTGTCAGCGATTGTAGATATCAATGTGGTTGAAGACTCTAGTGGCATGATCAACATCTCGCTAGCCCAAGGTCAGCCTCTGTTATCTGGCACTATTGCCTCAAAGGTCCAGGTTACTCCCGATCCGGCTAATCCCAAGTTTAGTCAGCTAAGCATTCAGTTCGGACAATCGAGCTTTCCACTTGATGAAACCGCCGGTGGTAGCTTGGGCGCACTGATCGACTATCGTGATAATAGCATGGTCGACTCGATGGCTTTCATCGATGAGCTGGCCATGGCCATGGCTGATGAATTTAATGCCGTGCTTGCTGGCGGTACCGATTTAAATGGTAATACACCAACCCAAAACTTGTTCACTTACGACCCAACAAACCCAGCAGGTAGTCTAAAGATGACTGCGGGGTTTAACGCTGACATGCTGGCTTTTGGTAAAGACGGGACACCTGGGGATAACAGCAACCTTAAGGAACTGGTCGAAATCGCTAACAAGAGTTTTACCTTTAGCTCCATGGGTGTCGATACCACCATGGGCGATGCGTTCGCCAGTAAGATTGGAGAGCTAGGTTCGGCCTCTCGCCAAGCTAAGATGTCTAAAGACACGGCTGAAACCCTCCAACTTGAAGCCCAAAAACAATGGGCCAGCACCAGTGGCGTTAATATGGATGAAGAGGGCGTTAACCTCATCATCTATCAGCAGTCTTACCAAGCCAATGCCAAAGTTATCTCGACTGCCGATCAGCTATTTCAAACCATTTTGAACAGTATTTAAGGAGCTCTTCATGCGCGTAAGTATGCTTAATCTCTATAGCAGTAATTTACAGAGTCTGCAGAACTCCACTGCCGATATCGCCAGAATCAACGAGATGATGTCCACTGCCAAATCAATTCTACGCCCATCTGATGACCCTATTGGCTCAGTAAGGGTGATGGGCAACGAGCGAGATATGGCTGCGACTAATCAGTACATTAAAAATACCGAGTCGTTAAGTACCAGCTTTAGTCGCTCTGAAACCTATATGTCGAGCATGGTCGAGCTGCAAGGGCGTATGCGTGAAATCACTGTATCAGCCAATAATGGCAGTTTGTCTCCTGAAGATAGAGCGGCTTATGCCGCCGAGATGAACGAGCTACTGGAAGCCTTTGCCGACACCCTTAACGCTAAAGACGAAGCGGGTAACTACCTTTTTTCAGGCAACAAAACTGATACGCCTCCAATCGGTAAAGACGCCAGTGGTAACTATGTTTATCAGGGAGATACCAATACTCGAGAAGTACAAACCTCTGGTTCGTCTTGGATGACAGCGAACAGCACCGCTGCAGATTTTATTTTTTCTAACGGTAGCACCGATATTCTGAATCAAACTAAAGACTTTATCGCAGCACTCGAAGACCCGACGCTTTCCCCTGGCGATCCTGTATTTAGTCAAGCTGCCACCGACATGCAAACTAGCTTAGATGACACTCTGACCAGCATCAGCTCGGCGATCACCGATATTGGTGGCAAGCAGAATACCTTGAGCTTAGTGCAAGCTTCGCACGAAGAACGGGTACTATTTAATAAAGAAGTGATAGGTGAAACTGAAGGCTTAGATTATGCTCAAGCCACAGCGGAGTTCAACTTAAAGCTGACAACCCTAAAAGTGACGCAGCAAACCTTTGTACAGGTATCGCAACTGTCACTTTTTAACCATATATAATTTTAACCAGCTTAAGAGAAGTCAATGCTCAACGGGATTTCAGACGCACTTAATGTACAGCAGCGCAGCCAGACGGTTGCGCCCACTGCTAGCGTGCAGCTACCAGTTAAAGAGCAAACCAAAGCAAACGTTGCTAGCATTCCTACCCACAGATTAGAGAGCTATAGTAAGTGGGCGAAAGTGACACAGGGTCAACATAAGATCAGTGCTTCACAAGTCGCAGAAAAGGGGCTGCAGCAAGTACAAAGCCTACTTAAGCAGTTGCAAGGCCATGGTCAGCAATCCTTGTCGACGAATACAGGGACTGAGCAATTTAGTCGTATTCAGCAGCTACAACAAAAGTTAGCCCAATTAGAGGTAAGCTATCAAGGTAAGCCTCTGATCGATCATCAGCTCAATCTTATCTCGCCCCAAAGACCAGCAAGTCAATACTGCTTTAGCTTGAAATCGGTAGATTTAGCTGCTGTAAAACTCCGAGATGAGCAGCTTAATATGCAAATTGGCAATGAGTCGATAAGAGTTCTATTACCCGCAAATGCTCAACCTATGGAGCTGATTAACCAACTCAATAACGCCTTAAAACCGATAGACATGCAGGCGGTGAGGAATAACGACGGTAAGCTTATCTTCAAGAGCAGTAAGCAGCAATGGCAGCAGGTTCAGTCAGGATTAATGATGACCGGGCAAGGGCAGCGTTTACCCGCCGGTGACGCTAGAACCATCAAGGTCAGTGAGGAGCTTAATTGGCAAGATCCTAGAGAGTGGCGCTTCAACAGCCAAACTGAAATCAAGCAATCTCTGGCCAAAATAGCAAAATCACGCCATAAAGTTGAGTCCCAATTACAAGAGCTCAACGCCAGTCAGCAACACCTCAAGTTGCAACTACAAAAAGTAAACCTTCACAAAGATGCTGGACTAGAACTTGAAGCCACTTTGACTCAAGTATCCGAGCTAATGCAGTCCTCGCCTTTTAGCCTACAAGTGACTTCACTGATGGCACAGGCAAACTTTACCCGTCCTCAGGTATCCGCATTATTATCTTAGTTGAGTGAGGTGAAGCCAAAACCATGGCCTCACAAACTAAACTATCATCGAAAAAACCATGAGCGAAAAAAGATTACGATAACAAGGTCAGTATTGAAGCTAAATCATCAAATTTAGCTTCATCTAAAAGATTAATAGCATACTGACTATAGTTGGCTTTATGCTGCCTATTGGTGTGGTAAACCTGAAAACACATGATGATGTCATGCTCAGACAAGCCATTGTTTTTAGACGCAATCACGGCTAAATAACAACGCAACATAAAGAAATCTAACAACATCACCCTAAAGGCTTGCGATGGTGTCAGCTTATCAACCTGGGGGAAACTCATATGGTAAAAGTAATAAAGTAGATAACGACTAAATAACTCTTGTTGGCCACCTATTGCAGGTTCAGCTATCTCTTTCCAAGCTTGATTAATACTGCTCATACTAATGTTTTCATGCTCATCTGCCATTGAGCAAATAGCTTGGTTTATTAGCTCAAACCGACTCCGACCTCGCCTCACTTTATTGGTATTCAACCACAATTGAATGGAGGTAAATGCATGCATTTGGTGTGTATCTGTATCTTGATTAAAGCCCTCGAAATGCTGCTTAAGCTGACCGTTATCACTTAAAATAACAAGCTGCTGAAACATACTATCGAGAGCACTACTTTCAACTTCCCCTTTAGCCGCTTTATCTGCAGTATTCATCAAAATACCGATAGCGGTAAGACCGAGTTCCAGCGGTTGTTCAGGCTTTAACAGTAATTGAATTGAATAATCATAAGCTTTTTGGGCCCAAAGTGGTGTCGCCTTGTAGCTACGATGATGATTAATTGCTGTTCGCTGCAAACTAAATGCATCGGGTCGAAGCAAAATATTTCTCGCTGCCTCAGGGCAAGATAATGATAGGCTGTCATAGCGATCCCCACCCCTCATATGCGACATTCTTGGATAGGTCTTGCAAGTATTACTCAGCAATGCCTCCCCGGCCTTAGCATGAATTTGGCAGAGTTTATTGTCATCTAAAAAGCCACATGCCCCCTCTTCATTCAATACCGCTTGAGCCCACACCTGATCACTCTTTTTGACCTTTTTCAGTGCCGTTTTAGCCAAAACCTTAAGCTCGCTATGTGCCAAGGTTTTTTTATAGCTCTGCTTATCAATATGGATATTCCAGCCATAACAGCAACTGTCTTCACACTCGCCGCCAATACAGCTGAAGTTAGTGACGAAACTGGGTCTAATGAGTGAATGCTTCATTATTGCTCTCTTTATTATCAAGTTTTGGCCAAGCCTAGATATGCTTATTAAGAGCGACCAAAACACCGATTAACTAAAGTCTTTTTTGTCATTCACCAATTATAATTAAAAATATTTAATCCTTAATATTCATGCGGATACACTTAAAGCAACAAATTAAATCACCAATTGCTTTCAGTTTTCATTTAGCGCGTCGTTTTAAGATTATAGAAACCAAACAATCAGTAAAACTCAAAGGAATATCCTATGTTATCTGTAATGACTAACAACGCGTCTAACATCGCTCAAAATGCTGTCACTAAAAATAACGACCTACTTAGCAACGCTATGGAGCGTCTATCTACAGGTCTTCGCATCAACAGTGCGTCTGACGATGCTGCGGGTCTACAGATTGCGACTCGCCTAAACGCTAACGTAACAGGTATGGAAACAGCTGGCCGTAACGTGTCTGACGCGACTTCTATGCTACAAACTGCCGATGGCGCACTAGATGAGCTAAACAACATTGCTTCTCGTCAAAAAGAATTAGCGACGCAAGCAGCTAACGGCGTGAACTCAGCAGAAGACATCAAAGCACTAGGTGCTGAATATAAAGAACTTAACGCTGAGGCTAATCGTATTATCGACAGCACTGAATACGGTGGAAACAAGCTATTCACTGAACTAGATAAAGGTGTTGGCTTCCAGATCGGCGCCTCAAACACAGCTTCAGAGCAGCTAACGGTTACAACTAAAGTAGCTGATGTTAAAGCTCTTTTTGTTGGCGAAATTACAGATTCTGCAACAGCTAAAGCTCAAATTGACAACGTTGATAAGATTATTGACACCGTAGGTACTGAGCGTTCTAACCTAGGTGCTAGCATTAACCGCCTAGGTCACACAGCATCTAACCTAACTAACGTTACCGAAAATACTAAAGCGGCTGCTGGTCGTATCATGGATACCGATTTTGCGGTAGAAACGGCAGCTATGACCAAAAACCAGCTACTCGTTCAAGCCGGTACTAACATCCTGTCTTCTTCAAACCAAAACACTGGTTTGGTTATGGGTCTATTGGGCTAATCTTCCCCCCATTCTCCCAACTTTCTATCAAGGGCCTTCGGGCCCTTTTTTTTGGCAACAAATTCCCCGCAAAACTTCAGTGCCCCTAGCTTGAGGTCGCCTTACTTATTACATGGTTGTAGTGAACATAGTGCAATAGTCGCAAGCGGAAGCAGTACTTCCCTTTAAGCGTTAGTAACGGAAGGAAAGTTAATCCGCCACATGCAGCTAAAGATTTAAAGAAGATGTAAAACATATACTTAACTATTGGCACAAAGATTGCCAATTGCATTACAGCAAGATTGGAGGATCAAATGATTTCAGGTATGGGTGGCGCCTCATTCGCCGAACAGCTTATCGTCGCAGAACGCACGGGTAAAGATCAGATATTTGAAAGCAATATGACCAAATATGAGTCGCAACTCGATGCCTATAAGATCCTCGAGCGTAGTCTAAATAGCATGACCAGCAAACTAGAGACAATTGATGGTGACGCTTTCGAGAGCAAAACCTCAACCATTAGTGATGATAATGCCTCAATCACGGTCGAAAGTGGCGCACCTACCGGTAACTATGATCTGCATGTTAAGCAACTAGCCCAGGCACACCAATTAACCAAGAGCTTTGCCAGCGAAACTGAAGTCCTACCGACAACGGGCATGCTAAGCATTCAAGTTGGTCCTAGCGCAGCTGACACCATAGAGATCGACATGGCAGTGCTCAATGCCGATGGCACAAAGACTGTTACCGACCTACGGGATGCCATCAATAACCATTCAGCTAACCCGGGAGTGCAAGCATCTTTGGTCAGAACGGGTGGCCAAGTCGAATTAATGCTGACCTCAAAAGAGACGGGTGAAGCAAACGCCATTGACGTCAAGATGGACGGTGCAGACTGGGGCATGACCGAACGAAAAGCGGCGCAAGATGCGCTGGCGACCCTTAACGGCATAGATATTCAGAGCAGCAGTAACAATTTAACTAACGTTATTGATGGTGTCTCTATTGAACTTAATAAAGTCCACGCAGTAGGTGAAAGCAGTAGCATTAAGATCAAATCTGATACTGACTCCAGCGAACAAGCAATTGAAGATTTTGTTGATATTTTCAATGACTTGATGGACGAAATAAATAAGTTAACTCGCTCCATGGGCAGTGAAGCCTTAGATGATCTTAATAATGAGAATGACGATAACAGCGACAGTGATGAAGATGAAGATAAAGACGAAGATGATGACTTCAACTCTTCAATTACCGAAGATCAGCTAGGCGTACTCAAGGGTGATTCGAGTATTCGAATGCTGCAACAGAATATGCGGGATGCCATTTTTGATGCGGCGCCAAACGGTATGCGTCTATCTGACATCGGTGTAGAAATGGGCCGTGACGGCAAACTCGACATTGACAAAGATAAGTTATCTAAAGCACTAAAAGATGATCCTGACGCGATACAAGCCATGTTTACCGATTCTGGCAGCTATATAGACAGGCTCGATACCATCATCGACCCCTTCACCAAGTTCCAAGGCTCGATGGATCTCAAGCAAGACAACCTTGAGAAACAGATCGAGCGAGTCGAAACCAGTATGGATAATCACGACAGACAGATGGAACAAAGGTATCAAATTTATCTGGCTCAATTTACCGCAATGGAAGCCACCATTAGCCAACTCAACTCAGCTAGCGCACTGTTTTATTAAGGAAATACTAAAAAATGTTGAACGAGCACGATCCCTTTAATGCTTATAAGCAAACCTCTTTGAATGCTAGAGCCGCAGCTGCGAACCCTCACGAGATGGTACGAATGCTTCTCGACGGTCTATTAGAAGAGATCCAGCGTGCTAGCGGCTTTATGCAGCGCAGGAGCTTTGAAGATAAAGGTCAGAGTATCAACAAGTGCCTCAATATTGTGCATGGACTCGATTCCATGCTCGATATCGAAAATGGCGGCGAAGTGGCCACAGGGCTAAACCGTCTTTATGACTATTGCAGTCGCCAGCTGGTAATCGCAAGTGTTGAAAACAGCGTTACCGCCCTAGAACCCATTACCAAGGTAATTACCGATGTCAGAGCAGGTTGGGACAATCTCAATTGAGCAGTGGCAACAGTTTGAAAAAGCGCTGCAATTCTATGCGAGCGCTCAAAACTGGGAAAAACTGGTCATAGTGAATAACAAGATGACTGCTGCACTAAAAATGGCTGGCAAACCAAGTAGTCGATCGCAACTACTTGCGCGTCAATCCTTGGCTAACACCCATCAAAAAATACTTAAACAACTCGCGCAAGCTCAAGACGAACTGAAACAAGAGATGAGTCAATTTAAACAGCAACAAGATGGCCTAGCCGCCTACCAACTGACCTGCGTCAGTGGTGGAGTAAACAATGACTAGCCCTGTACTTCCAAGCACATTTGTCAGCGCATCGACAAACTCTACACAGCCAAGTGCAATAAGGGCCCACGGCGCTAGCCATTACTCTGAGGAGGCCGAGCTACCTAGCGGATCAGAGCCTTTACTGTTTTCGCTAATTCAGCCGTTGCAGCAATCACTTTCTGGTACTGTGCCAGCAATTTCTGCTGGCACAGTAAGCGATCTGAGCCAGCCATTGGGCCAACTACAGCAGCAAACGGCCTATAGCAACACGCAGCTATCAATCGACTCATTCACACAAGCGGCTAGCAATCCGTCGATAGAACATAAAGGCCATTACAGCGCGACATTTCCGCTTAACCAACAAACATTAAATGCTAATCCATTAGCCACGCATAATGTTAGCCAGGCTATCGCCAACCCTACATCACAGGTCACAACGGCGGTTCAATCAGCTCCATTACATTCAGTTCAGCCCACAGCAATAAAAGAGCTTGTTGCGGGTATAAACGGGACTCAGCCTGCCAATACTCATTTGTCGTTAGCGACTGGTATGCTCAAACCTGATAGCGCTACTCACTATTCAGGCTTTCAAGCTGCCACCCAGCAGGTGTCGAGCACATTTGCTCCGAGCTTGATAGAAAGCGCAGGCATCGACGCTATCGATTCTGCTCAAGCTACTGTCAGCTCTCGTACTCACAACACTGTTGCACAGTGGGGGCCCGTTTCGGTATCGCAGTCTGCGCCCTTACTGCAGCAGAGCCACGAAATGCTTTCGCCACTTAGAGAACAACTAAGGTTCCAAATCGATCAACAGATCAAACAAGCTGAAATTAGGCTCGACCCGCCAGAGCTAGGCAAGATTGAACTTAATGTGCGCCTAGATGGTGATCGGCTACATATTCAAATGCATGCAGCTAACCCCTCAGTAAGAGATGCCCTATTAATGGGACTCGATCGACTTCGGGCTGAATTAGCCATGGATCATGGTGGACAAATTGATGTCGATATTAGCCAAGGTGAGTCGCAACAGAAGCAACCACAGGGCTCATCTCAATCGGCGATAGCGGCTGAAAGTTTTCATGAGGCCCAACATTCAACCGCTGATACATCTCAACAAGATCAGGTTGATCTACTCGCATAACTAAGGAACAACTTATGCCTTTAACTAAAAACAGCAGCAAACGGATCAGTCTTTTTCTTTTTATCATTGCATGGACGGCGGGTATTTTTTGGGCTGGTTGGCAATCACCGACACTCATTGGCGGCCCCTTTGTAGAAAAAGAACCAGAAGTTAAATCGGCACAATTCTATCCATTAGATAAGTTTGTCATCTCTATTCCAGGAGATGAATACCCTCACTATTTATTACTAGAAATGGCATTTAAAAGCCGCTCAAATAATGTCGCAAGCATCATTGAGCAAGCCGACCCAGTTATCAAAAATTCATTAATGAAGATGTTCTCAAACAAACATTTCAATGAACTTAATAGTGCAAAACAATTTGAGCCCCTACAACAAGAAGCTCATAACGTGTTATCTGCAGTACTGGAAGAAAATAACTTCGCCATCGAACTTGATGACGTACTGTTTACTCGCATGGTTATTCAATAAAGGCCTATGCTATGAATGCTGCACAATCTGCCTATCAAGAAGTGTCTGAAGATATCGCTGTCAACCGTCTATCCGAGAGTAAGGTGATGGTGCAATATCTGCCTTTAGTAAAGCGCTCCGTATCGCAACTAAGAAGCCATTGTGGCTCTGTTCTGGCCATTGAAGATATGGAGCAGATAGGCATGATGGCATTACTAGAGGCAGCTAGGCGTTACCCTGGAGAATATGATAATGGCTTCCTTTCTTTTGCGGGCCAGCGGATCCGCGGCGCGATTTTAGATGAGCTACGCCGCCAAGATTGGCGACCGCGGCCTGTAAGACAGCAAGCTCACGAACTTAACGACACCGTGCGTCAGCTCACCCGCTTATTGGAAAGAGAGCCAAGTGACAAAGAGGTCGCTGAAGCCATGGGATTGAGTGAAACAGAATACCGAGAGCGCTTATTTGCCTCCCAGTCAGAATCGATGCGCAGCCTAGATGAACTCATAAGCGAAGGCGGAAACTTTGTCGATAACAATGACATATTGGAGCAATTTTCAGCAAAAGAGTGTTTATTCCAAGCTATTTCAAAATTAAACAAAAGAGAACAGCTGATCCTGTCGCTTTACTATCAACATGAACTCAATTTAAAAGAAATTGCCGCAACCTTGGGACTGACTGAAACGCGTATTTGCCAGCTGCACAAACAAGCAGTCAAACAGCTTCAGAACATCTACAAACAATGGGAACGGTAAGCAGGTGAGGTAGTATGAGTAAACTGTTTGGGCTAGTAATAATTCTCTTGTCAGTTTTTGGTGGATATGTGTGGGCAGGGGGAGCATTAATTTCCCTTTGGCAACCAGCCGAAATCCTGATTATCTTTGGTGCAGGTATCGGTGCGCTTATTATCGCTAACCCTAAGCCGGTTCTGAAAGAGATGTCTCAGCAGCTCAAAGATCTAGTAAAGGTCGAACAAGAAGACCCTGACCTTTACCCGCAACTATTTGGTTTAATGAACATGTTAATGTCACAGATCCAGTCTCAAGGGCTGCGAGTACTGGATGACCATGTCGAAAAACCAAGAGAGAGCTCACTGTTCTTAATGTATCCAGCGGTACTTGAACACCCTAACGTGCTTAACTTCCTCATTGATAACCTGAGATTACAATCAATAGGTAAGCTATCTCCTCATGATCTAGAACATATGCTCGAAGAAGAGATCCACCGCATAGATGAAGATAGAATGCGTCCTTCCCATGCACTCGGTAAAGTCGCAGAAGCCATGCCAGGCTTTGGTATTCTTGCCGCGGTAATGGGGATTATCATCACCATGTCGAATATCGATGGCCCAATCACGATGATTGGTGTAAAAGTTGCCGCCGCGCTGGTTGGAACCTTTATCGGGATCTTCGCTTGTTATTGCATATTTGACCCCCTTGCCAAGGCAATGGAGCATTTAGTCGAACGTCAATCGGCCCAGATGCGATGCGTAGCAGCGATGCTAACCGCCTTCGCTAAAGGCAAACCACCAATGCTTGCTATCGATGCTGGACGTAAACAGATCCAAAGTGAAAACCGTCCAACCTTTATCGAACTTGAACGTTGGTTGGTGGAGCAAAAAAGCTAATGGCAATTAGACCTGAGCCTATCGTCATTAGACGCAAAAAGCGCTCCAAGGCTAAAGCCGGTCATGGTGGCGCTTGGAAAGTGGCATTTGCTGACTTTACCTTAGCCATGATGGCGCTATTCATGGTTTTATGGATCATGCAGATAGCCGATCAGCAAGAACGTACTATGATAGTGCAATACCTTAATGGTGATCTTTACGATAATGGCTCAATTAACCCTTTCAACTTAAGTGGTGCACCTTCGATGCTCGACTTTCAAGGGAGTATAGCTATACAACAAGCCGTATTACCTGCAAGCTCTAGTGGCGTTGAACGCAGTGGCCCAGCTATGCATAACCGTATTCCACAAGGTACTGAAAATGCTAAAGCTGGAAAAGGGCCAGAGCTAAACTCCTTGGTTCCTGGTAAGTTTGAAACTCAAGCACAGCTTGAATTCTTAGCAAAAGAAATCGACAAGGTAATCACAGATGTGAGCATGGGCGCCAATGTTGAGCTGCAAGTCGTCCCGCAGGGGGTGCGCATCTTAATGCACGATAATATAAATCAGTTTATGTTCACCCGTGGTAGTGCGGAGATGAAAACTTACTTTGAAGATCTGCTAATGGCCCTTGGCCCACTACTTAGTCAGGTAGAAAATAAGATCACCATTTCAGGCCATACTGATTCAAGCCCTTATGCCGGTAAGACATTCACCAACTGGGAACTATCCAGTAATCGCGCTCTTTTAGCGAGGCGGGTACTTGAATATGGCGGCCTTAAGCGTAATCAAATCATTCAGGTAACAGGCATGGCAGACCAGGCCCCGTACATCATTGATGATACTGCAGCTGCTGCAAATAGGCGTATTGAAGTGTTAGTCATGACCTCTGATGCTGAAAATCAACTACGCCAGATGATGGGACAGCCAATACAGCCAGCAACCCCGGATGATAACGTCCAGCAAGCCAAAAACATTGCCGAAGCCAATCAACCACGGACGAGATACCCGCAGCTATGGACGAGCCAATAGTTACAGTCGGTGAATTTATTCCTGCGGATAAAGAAGTAAAGATACAGAAACCAGGAAAAGAAAGCCGACAATACGTAAGAATGAGCCTAAGAGATAATGACCAACAAGATATACTTTTCGCCAGTGACGGCGTTACGGTTTCTCTATTAAAAAAAGGTTACTTGCTAAGTAAGAAGCTTGGTATCGCTAACATAAAAAATATTGGCTTAGGAGGCGCAGGGCTGATTAGTCGCAGTAACTTAAAGGCCAAACAAACTATCTACATATCCATTGATGGCGAAGACTTTCCAATTCAAGTGATGCATGTAGAAAATATTAGTCATAAGCTTAATTTTATTGGCGCTAAATGGGCGCAACAGGATGAACAACAGATAGTTTATATCATCAATAAAATCTATAACTTAAGTCGGTCACCACGTAAGTAGTGGTTTAAATAAATTAGGTATTCAGTGACGAATAAGGAGATCACAATGCCTGCTTCATACGAGCGCAAAGGACCCGATGCCTTACAAAAGCTTTTCCTATATTTAATCTTGTTCGATTGGATTATCTTAATCTATTTGATTGTAGAGATTAAACAGATGTCATTCCAGCATGGTGCAACAACTTCAGTCATCGTAGCCATGTTTAACTTATTACTGGTTAACCTATGCTTTAGGCGTGCACGTAGAGCAGAAGATGGATATCAGATCTACCCAGTAATAATTGGTGCTTTACTGTCATTTTTTCTTATCGCCTACTTCTTCTTCTTTTAACTCTCCCGTTTAAGCCTAATTCTGCCCGTTACCAATGTAACGGGCTACGCCAACCAACAAGCCGCAACCAAAACCTTTATAGAAGTTCTATTCCCGCTAGATTATTTTAAGCAGTATTTACCCTCCATTTTTAACTCTATGTACTTTGATGATGCAAAACTATTCGCTTAAACCACAATCTATAGGTGGCAGTAGTGCTATGTATACAAGATTAGATTCAACCTTAAGCTGTTAAAAAATAATGACCTAAATAACAGTCGCAGCGATTATTTAGCGGTATCTATCGACCAGTATAAGAAATTGATCTACTTAAGGTATTTAGCAAACCAATTTAAGATTAATTAACAATGGAATAATTGCTCCCTTGTGAAGTGCTTCAACGCAAAAGTATAGGCAGGCTAAAACACTCCTTACTGGTGAGCTTTAGCCTGAGCGATCATACCTTTATACTGATTGTTTATACTGATTGTTTATACTGATAGGTATTAGATACACCTACATTATTTTATAAACGCCCAAACCCAAATCTTCTCCAATGCCAGCCATGGCTTCAAGGATAAGTACTTCCAGTACAAATACTCCACCTTAATAAGATAGCTTACTCACAGTTAAACTTGAGTGCCCCTGGAAATTGTCTACGACGGACATGGTTGTGGAAATCATCACTTATACGGATGCATAAAAATTACCTCTTATAGTTCGCGCAGCAAATACATGAGAGTGAAAAACTCCTGATCTGAATACAACACATTCAAGTGCGTTGTAGCGCGAGTAACCTTTTACAAAGCTGGGAGATGTGCCGAATGTAAGCAACACATGGGTGTAGTGTCAGGTCAAGCTCAGTGGCGGTGCGACATTTTCAGCGTTCGCATATACGAAAAAAGCCCGTTGCGTTAGCAACGGGCCTTATCGCTTCTCTTTCGAGAATACTGTTTTGTCTTCTCTTTTACAAAAGTGAAAATAAAAGTGGCGCCAGGAAATGGCCAGCTTCGCGCTCATTAGCACATCGCTAAAGCGATATTCGCCCTACTATCACCTGGAAATGTAGCATGCTGTGCATGCGCTATTTGCTTGCACCATGCTCGAGAGGTTTTCTTTCAAGGCTAAAACGAAAAAATCCCCAACACTGAGTGCTGGGGATTTATCGCTTCTCTTTCGAGAATAATTTGGCGCCTGGAAATGACCTACTCTCACATGGGGAGACCCCACACTACCAT